>NC_007940.1:1217660-1522076 GCF_000012385.1 Rickettsia bellii RML369-C | reverse complement strand
ATTTTACACATACTAATGTGGATAAAAGTTTTTATAACTTATTATTTTTCTTATTAAAATTTTTTAAAAAATATCCAAAATCCTTATTAAATCAAGTAAATCTTGTATTGTTCACTTTAAACAAACAGTTTGTGGATAAAATTGTGAATAAGTAACATTTTTCTTTGAAAATATCACCTTTTCTAAGTAATAAAGAGCTATTACACTTAGTTATCCACTTATAAAAACTTAACTCAAATTTATGTGAATAATTATTAAAATTACTTATTTTATAGGAATATTTTTTATATATATTTTGTTGATAACTATGTAGAAAACATTTAATCTACATAATTCTACTTACATATACAACAAATAAAGAATATATTATACTTATTTTATTAGTAATAACATGACATTAATTTCCAGTCCTATTAAAAGATTAGATAACAAACCTCCAATTTGGCTAATGCGACAAGCTGGTAGGTATTTGTCTGAATATATGGCAGTAAGAAAAGAGGTGAAAAATTTTTTAGAATTTTGTTATGATGTAGATAAGGCAACAGAAGTAACACTCCAACCGATAAAACGTTTTGGCTTTGATGCAGCGATAATTTTTTCTGATATATTAGTATTGCCTCATGCTCTTGGTTGGGAAGTAGATTTTAAAGAAAATATTGGACCGTTACTAAAGCAATTTAAATCAAAAGAAGATTTTAAATATTTACAAGATAATTCAAATGATAAATTAGAAAAAGTATATGAAATAGTAAAAAAAGTAAGGAAAGAATTACCTAAATCTACTTCTCTAATAGGTTTCGCAGGTAGTCCTTGGACAGTAATGACTTACATGTTAGAAGGAAAAGGTAAGCAAGACTTTAGAGTTAGCAAAAAATTTATTTATGAAAATAAAGACTTAGCAAAAGAATTACTTAATTTTATTACAGAAAAAACAATTCATCATCTTATAAATCAAATAAAATCAGGTGCAAATATAATAAAAATCTTTGATTCATGGGCTGGTATTTTACCAGAAGAAGAATTTAAAAAATTTGTAATAGAACCAACGAAGAAAATAATAAAGAGTATAAAGGGATATTTTCCTGATATTCCTATTATTACTTTTCCTAAAGGTGCAGGGCTTTTATATGAAAAATTTTTAGAAGAAGTACCAACAGATATTATAGCTATTGATCCATTAATACCGCTTGAGAAAATGAAACTGTGGAGTAATAAAGTAACAGTGCAGGGTAATTTAGATCCGGTAATATTGCTTACTAATAAAAAAATAATAAAAGAAAAAATCCATAAAATTTTATCAATAATGGAAAATAAGAATTTTATTTTTAATTTAGGACATGGTATTTTACCGGAAACACCACCAGAAAATGTAGAATTTTTAGTAAAATGTATTAGGGAATATGAATATAAATAAAAAAAGAATAGCAATAGTGCTTTTCAATTTAGGAGGTCCAGATAGTCTTAAATCAGTGAAACCATTCTTATTTAATTTGTTTTATGATAAAGCTATTATTAATCTACCTAACCCATTACGTTATATTATTGCTAAATTAATATCTACAACGAGAGAAAAGAAATCTCAAAAAATCTATTCTTTAATAGGTGGAAAATCTCCTTTACTTGAAGAAACAGAGAAACAAAAATTAGCATTGGCAGAAAATTTAAAACAAGCTACCAATGAAGATTTTAATATCTTTATAAATATGCGTTATGCCTCACCAAAAATAGAAGAAACCATAAAGCAAATAAAAGAATATAATCCTACAGAGGTGATATTATTACCCCTATATCCACAATTTTCAACAACAACTACAGGTTCATCGGTAAAGAATTTTTTAAGTAACTTTAATATTAATATTCCGGTTAAAGTTGTTTGTTGTTATCCAGTAGAAGAAAATTTTATAAAAGCTCATACTGCTTTAATAAAAGAAAAAATATTTGATAAAAACTCTAGAGTATTATTTTCAGCTCATGGTTTGCCTCAAAAAATAATAGATGCAGGAGATCCATATAGTTTTCAAGTAGAAGAAACAGTAAAAGCAGTAGTTAAAGAGTTAAATATAAAAGATTTAGATTATAAAGTAACTTATCAAAGTAGAGTAGGACCTGTAGAATGGTTAAAGCCAAATACGGAAGATGAAATAGAAATAGCAGGGAAACAAAATAAAAATATAATAATTGTGCCTATAGCTTTCGTTTCTGAACATGTAGAAACATTAGTTGAACTCGATATTGAATATAAATTAATTGCAGATAAGTATAAAATAAAATATAATAGAACCCCAACGCTTAGTACAAATAAAATTTTTATTAAAAGTTTGACAAGTATTTTATTAAAATTTATTAATAAAAAAGAGGATGATTTTTTAGTAGCTAGTAGTAATGGTGAAAGAATATGTCCTGATAAATTTAGTAAATGTTTGTGCTTTACCTCATTTCCGCCTATGCGGGAATCTAGTAAATAAAAAATTATAAAAACAAGGATAGAAAATGGCAAATTACTACCTATGGTTTAAATCAATTCATCTAATTTCTACAATATGCTGGATGGCTGGATTATTATATTTACCACGAATATATGTTTATCATACTAAGGTCAAAGTAGGTAGTGAAACAGATAAGACTTTCCAAATAATGGAATTAAAGCTCCTTAGATTCATCATGAATCCCGCAATGATTAGCACCTTTATATTTGGTTTAATAAACGCTTATATTTATGGATTTGCTGCCCTTGATGCTTGGTTTCATGTTAAGATGTTTGCAGTATTAATTTTAGTAATATTTCATGGTTTACTTGCAAGATGGCGAAAAGATTTTGCCGTTGGCAAGAATGTTCATTCAGAAAAATTTTACCGCATAGTCAATGAAATTCCTGCCATTTGCATGATTGTTGCGGTTATTATGGTTATAGTAAAACCTTTTGACTGATATATAGTAATAGTAAACTGATTTGAACGCACGTAGTACGTTGTTTTCTTAGTCTCTTATCTTTTTAAAAAAACCTTTCATTAATAAGGCAGAATCTTCAGCAAAAATTCCGCTATATATTTCTGGTCGGTGGAAGCAGGCTTTGCTGTTAAAATATCTCAAATTGCTCTCAACTGCTCCATGTTTTGAATCAGAAGCACCATAAAATAAACGTTTCAATCTGCTATGAGCGATAGCTGCCGCACACATAGCACAAGGTTCTAGAGTAACGTAAATATCGTAATCGCTTAAATTTTTGGAAGATATAATTCTGCATGCTTCATTAATTGCAATAATTTCAGCATGATAAAGAGCATTATTTTTTTCTTCTGTGTTGTTATAACTTTTAGATATAATTTTCTGATTTTCTCTATCAACAATAACTGCTCCAACCGGCACTTCGTTTTTACTAAAAGCAATTTCTGCTTGTTTTAAGGCTTCTCGCATGAAAAAATTATCAAAATTCATCTGACAATAT
This sequence comes from Rickettsia bellii RML369-C, assembly GCF_000012385.1. Lineage (NCBI taxonomy): Bacteria > Pseudomonadati > Pseudomonadota > Alphaproteobacteria > Rickettsiales > Rickettsiaceae > Rickettsia > Rickettsia bellii. The sequence goes on along the minus strand of NC_007940.1, from coordinate 1,518,631 downwards.
ATTCACGATAATTGACATGCTCTTCCACCCCATAAGGATCTTGGTGGATTATTATTTCAGAGTCAGGGAATTCTTGTAATATATCAAAGGCAATTTCATCGCTAATTTCATGAGCATTATAAAGCGACATATTGCCATCCATTTCTAAGTGGCATTGTATAAAAGCTTTTTGGGCGGCATATCTAGTTTTCATTTCATGTACACCTTTCACGCCTCGATGCTTATTAATTATTGCAATAATTTTTTGTCTGTCTTGTTCTGGTAGTTCATGGTCAACTAAATTTTTAAAAGCTTTTTTGAATAAGGAATAAGAAGTATGAAATATATATAATGCAATAACCACCCCAAATAAAGGATCAACAAACCAAAAACGATCACTTAAATTTAAAGAGATAATTACTATAACATTAGTAAGTAAATCAGTAAAATAATGTAACTTATCGGCTTTAATTATATCTGATTTAGTTTTTTTTATTACATAGGTTTGATAAAGCACTAAGATAATTGTTAAAAATATACATATGTACATTATCATCGTACCATCGCTAATATTTTCCGGTTGTGTTTTTTCAAATAAGGATTTGATAGAGGAAAAACCGACAAAAAAAGCTGAGGCAAAGAAAAATATTGATTGAGAGAAAAGTGTTAAATCTTGCATTTTTTCATGCCCAAATCTGTGATGATAATCTGGTGGTTGCAATGCAAATCTTAAAGCTATTAAATTTATAAAAGAAGAAGTTATATCAAGCATTGAGTCAATCAAAGAAGCAAGTATTGATTGCGAATCAGTCACAAACCAAGCATATATTTTTACGCTTAGAATAATTAATGCCGTAGTAACTGATAAGTAAGATGCCGATTTTATTAATAAATTCCGACTATTAATGTCCATAAATAATATTTCTAATTCCTTTTAGTAGTTTAACAAAGAAAATATAAAATTCAATGATATACTCATTTAATTTGAAAAATTGGCTACGTCATCCTACAAGTACTTCGGTACTCACGTATTATTATACGCTGCGTTCCTCGTCTTGTGGATTCCTTGCTCTTTTCTAAATTAAACTTCGTCTATCTATATTGTTTTATACTTTACAAAATTCCAAAAACCGTATAATTAGTTATATATAGTACTTTAAAATGAGAAATCATATGAAAATAATATCTAAAATTATTGTTATATTACTTGCAGCTTCAATGTTGCAAGCATGCCAAGGTCCGGGCGGCATGAATAAGCAAGGTAGTGGTACGCTAATCGGTGGAACAGCAGGTGCATTACTAGGTTCTCAATTTGGTGGTGGTACAGGGCGTCTTGCTGCGGTAGGAGCAGGTGCATTACTTGGTGCAATCCTTGGTAACCAAATTGGTGCAGGTATGGATGAACAAGATAGAAAACTTGCAGAGCTTACCTCCCAAAGAGCTTTAGAAGCTGCACCAAGTGGTAGCAGTGTACAATGGCGTAATCCTGATAATGGTAATTATGGTACTGTAACACCAAGCAAAGCTTATAAAAACAATACCGGTCAATATTGCCGTGAATATACCCAAACAGTTGTAGTAGGTGGAAAACAACAAAAAGCTTATGGCACTGCCTGCCGTCAACCTGATGGACAATGGCAAGTTGTTAATTAAGTCCTATGTCATTCCCGCATAGGCGGGAATCCAGAAAAAAAGTATAAATACAGCAAGCTTTTAAAGTTAAAAGCTCGATTTATCTCGCTTTATGCCTAGATTCCCGCCTATGCGGGAATGACATTTTATACATTCACAGGAGCAACCAATGACTTTTGAAATAACAAGTACGGCATTTAAGCATAACGAGCGTATTCCTGATAAATTTACTTGTAAAGGTCAGAATATTTCTCCACATTTAGAGTGGAACGGCTTCCTTTCAAATACTAAATCTTTTGTTTTAATTATGGATGACCCAGATGCTCCGGTAGAATTAGCACCGCCGCACGGCATATGGGATCATTGGATAATCTACAATATTCCGGCTTCTATAACGCAGCTCCAAGAAGGAGAAGTAAATGATGATATTAAAGTTTTAAATAATAGTTGGAAAGAAAAGAAATATGGTGGTCCATGCCCGCCAGCAGGTAAACCTCATCGGTATTTTTTCAAGCTATATGCTTTAAATGATTATCTTGAACTTGAAGAAAATGCTAGTAAGCAGGATTTAGTACTGGCTTTGCAAAAGCACCTTTTAGGGCAGGCGGAGCTGATAGGTATTTACTCGACGTAAATAGTTCTTTTAGTTTTTTGTGTCATTCCTGCGAAAGCAGGAATCCATCATAAAGCGAGATAATATCGAGCTTTTTATTTTAAAAACTTTCTATTTTTATGTTTATTTTTACTGGATTCCTGCTTTCGCAGGAATGACATAGGGAGTTAATTAGTCTTGAAAAAGCCCATAATAGAATTTCATAACGTATCTAAAAAATTCGGTAATAAATTACCAATAAATAATGTTAGTTTCACTGTTAAAAAAAATAATATTACCACTTTAATAGGACCAAACGGGGCAGGTAAAACTACTATAGTTAGGTTAATGCTTGGGCTTGAAAAACCAACAAGTGGCGAAATTATAATTGATCCTAGATTAAAGATCGGTTATGTGCCGCAAAAATTTAACCTAAGTTCTGATTTGCCAATTACAGTAAAGAAATTTTTAGATTTATTAGCACCAAATAATCTTACTAATGATATTAAAGAAATCCACTCATTCATTGATTTAGAACGTTTAAAAGATCAAAAAATTTCTACACTTTCAGGCGGACAGTTTCAAAAGATAGTTCTTGCATCCTCTTTGCTTAGCAAACCCGATCTAATTATTTTAGATGAGCCACTGCAATCTTTAGATGTCACAAGCCAGCAAGAATTTTATCAACTTATTAGTTTAATCCGTAAGAAGCTAGATATTACTGTTTTCATGATTTCACATGATTTATTTACAGTAATTAAAAATTCTGACCAAGTAATATGCTTAAACGGTCATATATGTTGCACCGGAACCCCAAACGCTATAACTCCAAATTCTGATTTTTCAAACGCCCTTTCCTCTCTAGGCTTTTATACTCACCACCATGATCACAAGCATTAGTCTATCATCTGCTGGATAGTATATTTTTTATGTTAACTTAATAGGGATGCATTTTTCTATAGGAGTGTTTAATCCCTCAATGATCGAATCGCTTAATTCTTTGTTAGAAGCTACAAATATTGTTTCTTGTATATCTTCATCAGTAATTAAATATGTCATATTTTATTCCACGAACCACGTTGATCTTGAGTAAAACAGTCTATAGTGTTTTCCTGTTTAGTAATTTGGTTTATTTTTAAATTCAGCTTTTTTAAATCTTCCGGTAAATAGGTTATTATAATTATTCTTTTAAAATCGCTGACATACTCTTTAGCTTGTAAAATTTTCTCTATGTTAGTCGGTGAGATAATAATAAGCACACTAGCGTTATTGGGATTTTGTAATGTATCAGTAATGTAAATAGGCTGTTTTTCAGGTTGTGGGTCAACTTTACTGCCGTGAGGGATAAATTGTTTGCGGGAATAAGTCCAGAGGTTTTTATTTAGCATTTCTTGCTGCTCTGTATCAACAGTAAGTACAACGCTCTTAAGATCAGAATAATAACACTTCTCTATCAAAAGAAAAATTGCTTTCAGCAGTAATTCATCACTTGTTTGATAAATACTAAATTGCTGCATAAAAACCTTAATATTATTCTTATGAGAAAAAATTTAAGTGGTACGGATGAAGGGACTTGAACCCCTACGCCTTGCGGCACAAGAACCTAAATCTTGCATGTCTACCAGTTCCATCACATCCGCATATACTCGTTTATTTGAAAAATTGGCTATGTCGTCTTTGTAAATCCTTAGATGCTCACATACCTTTGTACGCTCCGCGGCTTACAGACTCCATGCTCTTTTCCAAATAAAACTTCGTCTATTATTTTTTATAGTATTTGAAAAATTGGCTGTATCGTTCAATTTTTCTGTTATGTCATTCCCAGCAACGGCGGGGATCCAGTAACATTTAATGTTTCCATTAAAAAATTATAATACACATCGTATAATTTTTGTAAATCGCTAATTTTGGTATATTCATTTATTTTATGTGCAGTGTCTGATAATAAACCGAATTCTACTAAGGGGCAATAATTTTTAACAAATCTTGCATCGGATGTACCGCCGCTTGTAGAAAATTTTGGTTTTATATTAAGAGTTTTTTCTACTATTGTAGCAAATTCTTTTATCTTATCATTAGGATTTTGAATAAAACTATCGGCAGAGCTATTATATTCTAGCGTATAATCTAATTTATGCTTTTGGCAGTGTTGTTTAATAATTTCTTCTACCTGTTTTGCTAGAGTTTCTGCACTATGTAAGTTATTAAAACGTATATTAAAATGTACAGTTGCTGTTTCAGGAATCACATTTGTAGTATTATTATCAACGTCAATATTTGTTACTTCGAGGTTTGAATTTTGAAAAAATTCAGTCCCTTTATCAAGTTTAATATTTGTTAGTTCGTTTAATATTCTTATCAAGCAAGGTAGTGGATTATTTGCTTTTTGCGGATAAGCTACATGCCCACCTAAGCCTTTTACAGCCAACTTAAAATTAATACTTCCTCTTCTGCCAATTTTAATTGTGTCCCCTATCTCTTTTTCGCAAGTAGGTTCGCCAACAATAGCAAAATCAATTTCGTGTCCTTGATTATATATATATTGTAGCATCTCCTTAGTGCCGTGCTTTGCCTTTCCCTCTTCATCGCTAGTAAGTAAAAAGCTAATAGAGCCTACAAAATCGGTATTATTTTTTATGAAGTCTAAGCTAGCTGCTAAAAAACATGCAATTGACCCTTTCATATCAACCGTCCCTCTACCATATATTTTTCCCTCCTGCTCATGAGCTTTAAAGGGATTAGAATTGTGCCAAAGGTTAGGATCACCAGCAGGAACTACATCAACATGCCCAACAAAGCAAATATTAGGTTTACTATTGCCATAAACAGCATAAAGATTAGTAACTTGCTCGGTCTCACCAAAAATTTTTACCTCGGTCTTAAAGCCATGTTCTTTAAGCAAATCGTCAATATATTCAATAGCTCCGTTACTCTGGGGAGTTAGGGATTCGAACCCGATCAAGTTTTTTAGGTAGGTAGTGTGCATTAGAGTTATTTTTGACTATCTAGTTGTTGCTAAAATCTTTTTACCAAGTAGTGTGATTTTTTCTATAACAATCTTTTTGGTTAGTAGGAATAATATTTTTAGTATCTCTATATGCAGAGCCAACTAAATTATAATTATTATTCTTTACTTCTTTTAAGTCTATCCTCTCAAAACTAAATTCAAACATATCAATTTTTGAATTTTCAACGACTTTTTTGAAATTGAAAGAATTATTTTTTCTTTTTTTTGTTGTTTGAGGTGGTACTAGTATTTTTTTTCATAAAACCAATAGTATCTTTGGTAATTAGGTTTATGTGCGTCAGTGAAATAAAGTATTGATGTTTTTACTCCCGTATAAGGTAGAAAAGTACCTTGCGGTAGAGAAATAACGGTTTGTAATTTTGCTTTCGATAATAAAAACTGACGAACGGCAGCTGTATCTCTTCTAAATAAAAATCTTTCAGGTACTACTAATGCCATCCTACCGCCTTCTCTTAAATTCTGAAGACAATGAAAGACGCAAGCGGCATCACCGTTATTTTTAGCGATGCCATTATAATAAAGATGTGCAATATGATTTTCTGTTACAGTTTTACCGTTTTTAATAGTCTTTTTAGTAATTTCCTGAGAAAAAGGCATATTAGTAACGATTATATCAAATTTTAATGTTTGATTAGTTGTAGGTCTGATATATTTTGAATTTTCAAGACTGTTTATCTGCTGGATTCCACTATGTCCGTCACCATGTAGAATCATATTCATTTTTGCGATTCTAGCGGTTGTAGTTATTTCTCGCCCATATAATGTATTATGCCTTAATCTTTTCAAGTCTTCGTCAGTGTTAATTATATTATTTTCTTTGATATATTTAAAAGCTTCTGTTAAAAACCCTCCACTGCCACAAAAAGGATCATATACTGTTTCACCAAATTTAGGGTCTACATAATTGATCGTAAGCTTTATTATATTTTTAGGAGTGAAATATTCACCCAAATAATCACAGGTTGATCTAGTTTTTTCTAAAAAATACTCAAACGCATTATCTTTTATATTTGTTGAAGATAAAATAAGAGGATCAATTGCGTCGATAATATGACGAAGAGTATGGGAATTGCTTAGAGAAATAGGGGTGAAAACATCACCACCATATTTATTCTTAATTTGTTCTATAACATGTCCGTTAATGTAACCGATAATATCGTCATCTGATTGAGCCTTGATGCTATTCCACCAAGATTTTTCATTATTCTCACTTAGTAATTTCAAGAATAATATATTTGCAAATTCGCTAAATCTTTCTATCCCTGCTCGAAGCCCCTCGCTTCTTAAAAGGTTATTTAAGTTTTTAAATACGGATATCAATTCCTCACGTGAGACTTTGACCTCTTTAGGTATAGTCCAAGCTTCGTGGCTATTTACGTCTATAAAAGCTAATAATTCTTTTTCACGTAGTAATTCTTTTACTTCATCGCCGTTTAATATAAGCTCTTTATTGTTAGCGACAAAACGAGCTTCACAATAAGCTCCGTTCATTGCGAATACTATAGGAATATCAAGCAATTTTGCATATTCTGCTGCTTGCTCTAAAGCTTGAGTTAAATCCTTACCTGTTTTCTTTGCTTCTATTATTGCAATAGGTCTATCAGTGTTACTTTCATATAAAATATAATCTGGTCGCTTTCCTTTTAACTTAGTTTGTTCTGTTTTTAACTTAGGCTTTTGAAAATAAACATTTTTTTTAACATCATTATCTATATGCCAACCTTTATTTACTAGGTTGTTACTGATAATCCACTCAGTTTGTTGTTCTGCTAGCATAAAATTTAATACTAAAATATCTTAATTAATAATTATATATTCCTATATATATTCGTACAAGACTATAATGTTACTTAAGCATAAAAACAACTTTTATCCTATTTATAAGAATAAATTACTATTAAAAACTATACTTTGACTTTATTAAAAAGTTTCAATAATTTATATTAATAATCTCGATATAATATTAAATAGCATGAGTATAGATAATAAACTAAAACAATAAATATACCGGCTTTGTTTATTTCTTTTGTGATCATAATTATCTTGTTTATATTAAATTATAAGCAAGTAAAGCATCTATTATATTATACAATTGTTGGGGTGCTTTTATGGGTAAGTATGGTCGAGGCAGGTATTCACGGAACTTTATGCGGAGCTATAATAGCACTTTTTATACCAGTTAATATTAAAGGACAAATTAATAGTTCTTTTCATAAGCTTGAAAAATTAATACAGCCTTTTGTAAATTATTTTATTTTACCTTTATTTGTGTTTATGAATTCTGGAGTTCTTCTAAAAGATTTCTCCTTTAGAAGTGTTTGCTCTAGTTTAACTTTTGGAATAATATTAGGTTTATTCATAGGTAAACAACTTAGGAGTTATGCTATTTTCCTATCCATGCGTGAAGTTTAATTTCTGTAGCCTACCAAGTAATACTTCGTGGTTAAAATTTTATTCTATAGCAATTCTTGGAGGAATTGGTTTTACCTTAAGCTTATTTATAGGCGGTATTACGTTTGAAGGTGGTTGCCCCTCAAACTCTATGAGAGTAGCAGTAATTATCGGTTCGCTACTTTCTGCGTTGTTTGGTATATTAGTAATGAGATATTGTACAAAAAGTAAATAATATAATGCTTTTTCCTGTATTTTAAATTGACAAGTTTTTATTTGCTTCATAAAATCTAAATTCAATTTGATAAAGGTAAAATATGCGTTCAATAATTCTAACTTCTATATTAGTCTCTGTAGCTTTCTTAACTAGTGCTTGTAACACAATGCAGGGAGCAGGGCAGGATATGCAAGCTGCGGGTAAAAAACTTGAACAATCAGCAGAAAACAACAAACCTAAAAAAAGTTGTAGCTGTAGTTAATAAATCGTTACTAAATAGGTCGTTACGTTTAACATAACGACCTATTTATTTCCTATTCTAATTTCAACTCTTCTATTTCTTCCTTAGGTAATCCTGTAAATTCTATTATTTGTTCAATAGTTTTACCTTGTTTTATCATCATTTGTATTAATTCAGCCTTACCCTCAACCTTACCCTCAGCTTTACCTCTTTCTTCAGCTCTTTTAACGGCACTAGCTTCAATTCTAAGCCAATTTAAGCGATTCTCATATTCTTCTCTTTCTTCATCACTTAAATTTATTACCTCAAGCACATTTAATGCTTTCTTTAGCTCTTTATTGTTTAATTCTTTAGGTAGCCTATCTTTATTTAACAAGTCATTACGTGTTAGAAATGCAACCCATATATCTAATGAACTCTTAACTTTCTTTATAAGATCAGATAGTTCTTCTTTAGCCTTACTGGCAAACTTATTAAGTTCTATAGTATGTAGTTCTATATCCTTAAAATATGTAATACCACTTTTCTTCTCAGTTAAATGAAATGCATTATGATAATTATCCGTATTTGTAATGCTTGTAAAATAGTATATGTATACCTATTGCTTTGTTTAATTCTGAATAATTTGCTCCCTCTTTTAGCTGCTGTGTATACATCTTTGCCCAGTAATATAAAGGTCTTTTATCATAATCAGCTTCATCCGTTACCTGTATTTCGATATTAAACATTTTACCCGTTTCGCCTTTGGCTTTAATGTCTAAAACAGAAAGCTTATCATTTAAAAAATTCTTTGGATTATATGGATTAAGTAATATTACTTCTTTTATCTGATCTTCACTGCTTACTATAGAATTAATAAGTGATATCAATAAATCCTTATTCTCTTCCACTCCAAAGATTTTTTTAAATGCTAAATCTACTCTCGGATTAACTTTATACATATCTTTTTTATTTTATTTATTGTTTAATTATACCATATTTTAAGGTAAATGTTCTACCGTAAATTTATGTTAGATCTTTTGCTTATTTACCAATCTATATATTTCTTTTTTGCTATATGTATTTTTAAATTTTTCATAAGCAAGGTCAGTAGTAGTTTTAGCACTCAAATTTTTACTCAAACATGATTTTATTAATTCTATTAAATCGAGTTCCAGCTTTTCTTCTTGTTCTTGTAAAACCCCCGAAATTAGTAATACTATCTCGCCTTTTAGAGTATTATTTTGATAAAATGCTATTACTTCATCGATATTTGCAGTTTTAATTTCTTGATAAAGCTTAGTAAGCTCACGTGCTACACATATTTCACGATTTCCGAGTATTTCCTTAGCTATTAATAAAGTATTTATTAAGCGGGGTGCAGCCTCAAAGAAAATTAGCGTAGCACGAATGTTTGCAAATTCAGTAAAGAGCTTTTTCTTGCTTTCGATAGTTTTGGGTAAGAATCCGCAAAATAGAAAGCGATCAGTAGGTAGAGCAGATAATGTTAATGCTGTGATTGGTGAAGAGACACCAGGCACTACATCTATGGGGAAATTTAGCGATCTTAAATCTCGTACTAATTTATATCTAGGGTCAGAAATTAAAGGAGTGCCGGCATCAGAAATTAAGCTTACTATCTTATTTGCTTTTATTAGATTTATAATATTTTCTCTGTCTTTCTCATCACTATGATCATTGTAAACTTGTAATTTAGTACGAATGTCATGTTTTGCTAGCAATTTTTGTGATATTCTAGTATCCTCGCATAAGATAATATCCGAGTTTTTTAGGGTTGATATAGCACGAAGTGTGATATCTTCAAAATTGCCGATCGGTGTCGAAACAATATATAATCCTGCTTTTAAAAACATAATTTTTAAATCTTGTAGTAATATTATGGCTAGTATAACACGAAACTTTGCAAAAATCATTTTAATGTTTTTTTGTTCCTTATATCTATCATCCTGTCAAACTTCCAAAGAAGAAACTATTGTACCTGTAAAAAAAACACAAAAAGAAATTGAGATTGCAATTTTAATGCCTAACCAAGGTCCTGATGGTATTGTTGGTAAGCAATATAAAGATTTGATTAAAATGGGTCTTAATGATGGGGTAAAATCTTATATCCATGTTACATCATATGATGGTTCAGATGAGAAAAATGTATTAGCTGCTATGGATAAAATAGTAGCACGCAAAACTAAAATTATTCTAGGTCCTTTATATTCTAACTTTACTTCTTTAATAGCCGAGAAAGCCAAAGCCAATAATATTGTTATAATAACTATGTCAAATAATCCAGCTCTTGCAGATGATAAATTATTCGTATTTGGTCATGCACCTTTAAAGCAGCTAATCCGGATCGTTAATTATTATGGAAGTAGTCATAAGGATTTTATGGCATTACTGCCTACAGGCAAACACTCTCAAACTGTTAGCCAAGTTATGCAAAATATTTTGATTCAGAAAAATGCCACCTTAGCACTTACTGAATTTTATGAAGATAATCCTGAATCTATTGCAAAGGCTGTAAAAAATGTTTCGGATAATACCGATATTATAAATGAACGCAGCGATACAACAAAGCCTATTATTTATATATCGGATGATCCAAAAAATTTAAGCCTACTTGCTGGTAGTATTAATAAATATAATTTAGATAAAAAAGCTATACTAATCGGTGATAACCGCATCGATGTAGATTATCCAGAAAATATTGATATTAGCTTTACTGGCTCGTTAAATACTCTTAACAGTAACGTTCCTGAGCGAGCAAAAGCCCTCGGAATTAATCATATGGGGTTTATGCATCTACTTTCCTATGATTTAGGACGTATGACTGCCAGCTTCATAGGAAATGAATTTGATTTAAGCAGATTTTTAAATAGAATAAATAGTAGACAAAATTATATAGGACTATCTGGTAATATCCATTTTATCGATTCGATAGCCCAAAGACAATATGATATTATTAGAAAAGAAAATGGTACTTACACTACTGTTTCTGGAAGTTAAATAGATAATTTAAAGTAATTATTGCGACGAAAATTATTTTTCTTAGATTGTACAATGTCATTTCTGCACAAGCGGAAATCTAGGAAAAAAGTATAAATACAGCAAGCTTTTAAAGTTAAAAGCTCGATTTATCTCGCTTTATGCTGGATTCTCGCTATTGCTGAGAATGATACAGAAACCATGCAACAAGTCATAGGATGATATTAGAGATATTTTTATATTGTATCCTCATATAGAGAATTATTCCCTAATATATCCAAACAATGTTGTAAATAATTTACAGCCTCTCTGTTACCGTACTGCGAGAATAATTCTATAGGAGTTTCTCCTTTAGCATTGTGAATAGTTAAATCAGCACCATACTTAATTAAGATTTTAGCAACCTCGAAATTGTTTTTTTCAGCAGCATAACATAATGGGGTATCTCCATAACCATTTTTGGCATTTATATCTGCTTTTTTGTGCTGAAGTTTGTTGTTCTTAAGAAAATTTTTTAGGGGTTCTAAATTTCCTTTGTCTATTGCAATAGACAATTCAGAAAATATAGTTTGTGCAGTTTTATCTAAATATACATTTCCTCTAGATATTAAGCCTAAATCATCTTTTATATTGTAATACAATTCCTCATCCTTAAGCCCATTCTCGTACGCTTCAGTTTGCAATGAAGTTTTTCCCCCTATAAATTCCCCAGTTTCTTTACCTGAAAACATTTGTACCCTCATAATTTTTTAATACAATATTAACTAATAAACTATATTTTTATATAATTCAATTATTAATTATCCACCAATTCTTGCTATGCAAATTCTTTCGGTAATTTCTTTTAATTTTTCTATTCGCTCAATAAGATAAAGCAGCTGTTCTTTGCTAATTTTATAATTTTTATCATATCGTGCATCATCGATGTCATCCCGTGGCTTGCTAACTAGATCCAGAAAATAATAAAAAATACTAACGTATTTTTAACTGGCTCTAGTTCATAAATCACGGGATGGACAGGGGAAGAATGATCCACGCTGGCAATACCGCCACAGGATGACATCGAAGCAATTCTCAAACCACAAAATAAAATTTCAGCAATATCTAATCTTTTTTAGTGCTGTCATCCTCTTTCATGCCGTCTTTGAAAGCTTTTAAACCTTTGGCAAGGTCGGACATAACTTGTGGTAATTTACCAGCACCAAATAATACAAAAATAATTAATAGAATTATTAATAAATGGCTGAAGCTCATTCCCATAGTATTTCTTGCTATATAAGTTAAAATTTTATTATATTATATATTATAAATCTAATCCAGAGCAAAAATGTTTACCAAAAAACAATTCTCAGAATTCTTTGTTACTTTCTTTTATATCGGAAAAATAAAATATTGCCCAGGTACTTTCGGCTCTCTTGCTGCTTTTCCTTTATGTTACGCTGTAATGTATTTTGTTGTTGATAATAAACTAATTATTCCTTTTGCAAATCTTACGCTTAATGAAGCTCAGCTTGTCAGTGTGGTCATTATAGCCTCTGCTATATGTCTATTACTCCTAATACTTGGTACATATTTTACTAAAATATACTTAAATTATACAGATTCTAAAGACCCGAAAGAAGTAGTAATTGACGAGGTAGTAGGGCAAATGCTAACTGTTATTTTAGTATTTTTCTCAGTAGTTTTTGCAAATGAATCAAATCTAATAAAGTATTTTAGTACTTTAAAAGTTAGTATAATATTACTTTTTATATTACCTTTTTGTTTATTTCGTCTTTTTGATATATTAAAGCCTTGGCCTATTAATTGGCTTGATAAAAATATTAAAGGTAGCCTTGGGGTTATGGTTGATGATCTAGCTGCTGCAATCTTTGCCGCAGTAACACAATATGCGATTGTGTTTGTGTTAATTGATAAAACCTATTGAAGCTTTATGTTAAGTATGTTATAATTAATTTATGATTAATTAAGGAGTAAATTATGTATTACTATTATCAAAATTTAAAAATATCTCGATTATGTAATTTAACAAACAGGTTTAAACAATGTCTATCTCACCAATTATCCAGCTTATAAAAATTCCATCCCTCACATTTAGTTGTGTTGCGGCTAATTTAATATCTTTCACCACTCCATTCTCATACTACTACACCAAAGTTTCTTATTATCGATATTAATATCGAATTCTAAATTATTACCAATTAACTAAATTCTCTTTTGTTTATTATTATTTGACTTCTTTGTCTTAAGCATTCGGTGTCATCCCGTGGACAAGCCACGGGATGACAATTATGACGTTTTTAATACTTCAAAAGAGAATAAATTAAATCAAACAATATTATTCTTACGAGGAAACTATGTCATCTTTATTAGACCACCCAATGGTGTGTTCTGAGCAATGGGAAAAATTTACTGAAACAGATCATGAAATTTGGAAAACATTATTTAACAGACATACCGAATTATTAAAAAACAGAGCTACAAACGAAATAGTAGAAGGAATAGAAAAATTAAAAATTTGTAACGATCGAATTCCTAAATTTACGGAGCTTAATAGAATATTAATGAAAGAAACCAATTTTTCTATAATACCGGTAAAAGGTTTTATACCTGAAGATTTATTTTTTAAATTTCTAGCAGAACGTAAATTTCCGTCTACCTGTTTTATTCGTCAGCCTCATCAGCTTGATTATTTGGAAGAGCCCGATATATTCCATGACGTTTTCGGTCATGTGCCGTTACTTGTAAATCCTGTATTTGCTGATTTTATGCAGCAATTTGGGCTAAAAGGTTTAGAAGCCATTGAAGCGGGTATGCTTAAATTTGCCTCAGCTTTATACTGGTTTACGGTTGAATTCGGACTCATCCAGTCAAATAATGGCTTGCGAATATACGGAGCTGGTATTATTTCCTCTAAAGGTGAATCTATTTACTCTTTAGAATCAGAAATTCCTATGCGTTTGGAGTTTGATTTAAATAAGGTGATAAAAACAGAGTATGAGACGGATTCTTTCCAGAAAACATATTTTGTAATTAAAAGTTTTCAACAGCTATTTGATATGCTAAATAATCTAGACTGGAAAAAGATAAAACAATAATAATTAAAAAATAGGTTTATTATGACAATAACATGTTCACTAAGTGATAAAAAATGTATTCCATGTGAGGGAGGTGTTCCACCTCTTGAGAAAAAAGAAATCGATAAATTACTATCTGAATTACAAAATGAATGGATAGTGAATGAGTCAGGACATCTATACAAAAAGTATAAATTTCCTGATTTTATGCAACCTATAGAATTTGCTAATAAAATAGCCGCACTTGCTGAGCAGGAAGTACATCACCCGGATTTGACTATATCTTGGGGAGCGTGCATAGTAGAAATATGGACTCATAAAATTGATGGTCTTACTGAGAGCGATTTTATTTTAGCCGCAAAGATAGACCTTTTGCAAAATTGACTTCTAGAGGTAATTTGTACGTCAATCCGGTACTCGGATCCTCACGTAGGTTTACTACGTGAGTACCGCAGCACTTATAATATGACTTAGCCAATTTTTCAAATAAAACGAGTATATCGCTTTAAATTATCATTGACTAATTGCCAATATAATAATATGATACGACAAATATTTATAAATTTTTAAAGAGATATTTTTCATGTTCGCAGTTATAAAAGCAGGTGGAAAACAATATAAAGTAGACCAAAACAGCGTTATTAAAGTCGAAAAAATTGAAGGTGAGCTTGGCTCTAAAATTCAACTTAATCAGGTTTTAATGATGGGTGAGTATTCAAAGCCTTCTTTTATCGGTACTCCATTAGTAAAAGGAGCTGTTGTTACAGCTGAAATTACTAACCAGCTTAGAGATAATAAAATTATAGTTTTTAAGAAAAAACGTAGAAAAAATTATCGTCGTAAAGCCGGTCATCGTCAAGAATTGACAGAGCTGAAAATATTAGATATTACAAAACAATAATAGAATTTTTGTAAAAGTTAATAATAAAGGAATCATAAGATGGCAACCAAAAAAGCTGGTGGTAGTTCTAGGAACGGAAGAGATTCAGCCGGTCGAAGACTAGGCGTTAAAAAAGCTGATGGACAATATGTAATACCTGGCAATATTATAGTTAGACAACGTGGTACAAAAATCCATCCTGGAGTAAATGTTGGGATTGGTAAGGATCATACTATTTTTGCTTTAACATCAGGAAGAGTAGAGTTTTTAACTAAGCGTGATCATAAAATAGTAAACGTTACAGAAATCGCTAGTGCATAATTAAGGATTTGTGGGATTGCCTGTGTAGATCTTTTTTCTCTGTCATCCCGTGATTTATTCACGGGATCCAGTTAAAAATGCTATAAATTAGCATTCTTTAAATGGATTGCTTCGTCAATTACTTCGTAATTTTCTCGCAATGACGGAAAAACTGATCCACGCAGGGCAAGCCTTACGCAGGAATGACATTATAGTTAACTAGACTGCCGTACCTTTAGCTATGCATCTCCTCGCAATGACGAAAAAACTAAACAATATTAATACCCCACAAAAACAGCAGTAATAGGCTTCTATATATGGCCTTAATAATTCAAAAATTTGGTGGCACTTCCGTTACAACTATTGACAGAATAAAAAAAATCATCCCTATTATAAAAGCTGAAATAGCTAAAAATAATCAAGTAATTATAGTAGTTTCTGCTATGGCAGGGGTCACTAATCAACTTGTTACATTATGTAATGAAGTATCAAGTCTTAATAAATCATCTCAACTTGCAGAATATGATGTAGCACTTTCTAGCGGTGAAATAGTTACGGCTTCATTGCTTGCACTTGCTCTTCAAGAAGAAAATATAAATGCCAGATCATTTTTGGCGTGGCAATTACCAATTTTGACTGATGATAATCACAGTAAAGCTTTAGTAGAATCAGTTGACACAAACTTATTGAACGAATGTTTACAACAAAATATTATTCCTATAATTGCTGGCTTTCAAGGAATCAATAAACATAATAGATTAGCTACATTAGGTAGAGGTGGTTCTGATACTACCGCTGCTTTAATTGCTGCCGCTATGAAAGCAGATAGGTGCGATATTTATACGGATGTAGAGGGTGTATTTGCTGCTGATCCAAGAATTATTCCAAAAGCAAAAAAGATAGATGAGATAGACTTTTCAGAAATGCTAGAGCTAGCATTAAGTGGAGCAAAAGTATTACATTCAAGGGCAGCAGAGATAGTAATGCGATATCAAATAGATATGCGTATTCTTTCAACTTTTGCACCTGAAGCAGGTTGCACGTTAATCACTTCAAAAGATAAAATTATGGAAAAAAGAATAATTAGCGGTATTACTTCTAATAAAAATTTATTATATATAACTATAGAAAGCTCTTCGTTAAACTTTATTCAAGTTGCGAGTATCATTGCACAAAATAATAATCATATTGAGGTGATGCAAGAAATAGAGCCTAACAAAAGATATAGTTTTATTACTAATTTAACAGATAAAAATAGTTTACATATACTACTTACTAATTTGAAAAATAATAATCAAATAAGTAATTTTACCTTTGATACTGAAATTGCTACAGTTTCAATTATTGGTCATGGGATTAAAAATGATTTGAAATTGCTTGAAGTGATATTATCAAAATTAGCAAAAGATAATATTAATGTTCAAATGGTACAAATATCGGAAATTAAGATTATTCTATTAATAAATGATAAACAAGTAGAGAAAACAGTTCTCGATTTATATGATCTTCTTAAAATATCTGAAACAGGACATTGTTAACACTTAAATACATGTATCTTGGATTAACGCTTATTTAACTTTCCAAATTTTGAAGTATTTTCGGTATAATTAATTAAAATATCTTAAAACTTATTACTTATATCGTGAAATATCTTCTATTTGTCATTTATTAGTTATATATTAATAAATAATCTATACAAACTATAAATTCTTATCATTTAGAAATAAATTGTTATAACTCTTAAGCTTTTTAGGAGTGAATATTTACGGGAAAAAATAATGAGCGATAAAGAAAATTTAAGAGATAATATAAGTTATCATTTAAAAGAAAAGGTAAAAGAAGAATTAAAAGAAAGAGGTATTTCAGCATATAAACTTGCTGCAGAAACAAATACCAATGAAACTTTATGGAAAAATTTTATAACAAAGGAACAAACAATATTACCTAGCTCAGAAGCAATTGTTCGGTTTGCCGATTATATAGGAGCTGCATTAGATGATGTTATTGGCAGAGATCTTGCTAAAGAAATAGAGTTAAAGAAATCGAAAGAAATAAATGTTAACAAGAAAGAAGTAGAATCAAAGATACCAGCATTTTTAACTCAACTACCAAAAGAAGCACTTCAATCTGTTATGGAAGTAAGAGAAAAAACAGCAGGGTTTGCACATAAAGCAGTACAAAAGCCAAATGAGCCAAAAAAATCTTTTGTAGAAAAAGAGCAAGCTAAACGATCTAATAAGCAAACAGAAAGATCACGTTAAAATAAAAATATGTTTTATAACCTTGATCCTAATATTAAGCCTAAAAATTTGCTTGATATCTTAAAGTGGAAAATGACTTCAAAAAAGTCAGAATGGTTACCATTATCGGAATCTATCACAACCGATATTCCTCCAATAACTCATGATAAAAATGTAAGAGTAAGCTATGTAGGTCACGTTACTTTCTTAATTCAGGTACAAGGTCTAAATATTTTAACTGATCCAGTATGGTCGGAGCGAGCAAGCCCTTTTACTTTTGCAGGACCGAAAAGAATAGTAAAGCCCGGTATTGATTTTGCTGATTTACCTAAAATTGATTTTATACTAATAAGCCATAATCATTATGATCATTTAGATATTAAAACGATTAAGGATTTATGGCTACGAGATAAGCCTAAAATTATTACTCCTCTTAAGAATGATATAATAATAAAAAAAACATATTAAAGATGCTGAAATTATTACTTTAGGGTGGGGTGAATCTTACAAAGATCAAAATATAGAATATTGCTTAGAGCCTGCACAACATTGGTCAGCTAGAGGAATATTTGATAAGAACGAAGCGTTATGGGGAACTTTTATTATTAAAACTAAGATGGGTGATATTTGTTTTATAGGCGATTCAGGTTATAATGCAAATATTTTTAAAGAGATCGGCGAAAAATATAACATTTTACTTAGCCTTATTCCAATAGGAGCTTATGAACCAAGATGGTTCATGCAACCGGTACATATGAATCCTGAGGAAGCAGTACTTGCTCATCTAGATTTGCAGTCTAAATTTTCTGTAGCAAGCCATTTTGATGTTTTTCAATTAGCTGACGAAGCCTTTAACGCAGCTCCTTTAGAGTTACAGCAAGCAATCAAAAAGCATAACATCCCAGACAATAAATTTATCATCCCGAAAGTGGGTAATTTTTTCTTATTTGATAAGAATGAAATGAATTAATCTGGAACATGGTAATCTAGTATAATTATATTATGGCTTATTTCCTTATGCATATGCTCAATCAATTTTGAATAATCCTTAACACACTGTTCTTATAGAAAATATTCTTTATTAATATGGAAGAAGTGAAGAAAAAGAATATGTTGATGAATACGCATATAAGCAAAGGGAATTATAGCAAGGAGATAAAGAGCACTGAGATATCAGCAGGAGTTAGTATAAATGCTAGAGGTCCAATTAATGTAGAGATAGAAGCAGGTAAGAAGCCTGCCTGGCTAAGTATGATAGAGGGCAGGGGGAATGTAAATATTACGGAGGTAAAAGGTGAGAGTAAAGGCTGGGATCGTAAGACACGTACATTAACTCCTCAAGCTCAAATGGTAATAGGGACAGCAGTAACGGCAGCAACAGCGGAAGTAGGTGGTGCAGTTGGAGCCGGAGCTGTAGGTAGTGCTATAGCGGCTGGGGTGAGTGGCTTTGCATCAAGTGTGGTGGTAGGAACGATCAATAATGGTGGGAATGTAGGGAAAGGTCTTAAATCAGCTACCAGCAAGGAGGCTATGAGATCGCTAGGCAAAGATATGCTAACAGCTGGTGTTATAACGGGAGTAATGAACGGAACCGGTTTTGGTAATGTAGCAGAGAAAGCGAAGCTCGGCGGGGTAGCTGGTCGTAATCAGGCGATATTTGAGAGGGTGCTGCTGCGTACCACAGTCAACACAGCGATTAAGGGGGGTAGTCTTCGGGATAATTTCAAGAGTGAGGCGTTATGCGGGGCTTTAGCAGCCGGTCAAGGCTATATCGGGGACATAGGACAGCGATATGGTCTAAGCGAGGGCGGAGCTGCTAAGGTGGTGATGCATTCGGCACTTGGTGGGACGTACGCCTTAGCAAGCAAGGGTAATGTTGCTATAGGTATGCTTGCCGGCGGTATGGGTGAGGCTTTGAGCGGTCTTACCTCGCCTGAATCTTCAGCCCACGCCTTCTCTGGCACTGGTGAAAGCGGCACAGGCTTATCTAATTGGAACGACACTATAGTCGCAGCTACTGCGATGCTTGCCGGCGGCTCTGCTTCTGACATTTCCACCGCCACCACTGTCTCTTCCTCCGTGGTGGAGTATAATGATATATTACATCAAGAACATAGAGATATAATTGCCGCAGCTAATAGAAGCGGTAGTGTAGAAGAAAGAATGCAGCTTGAAAATGTGATGCTAGCGATACAGGGAGGAGAGGTAGGAGTATTACCACACGATCTATATTATAAAGAAGTAAATCGTAGAGTAAAGCTTGGAAAAGAAGATAGAGAAACCCAAGAGCATATAAAGAAAGTAGCAAGAGAATTAGGAAAAGAAAATAGTTTAGGTAGAACTAATTATCAAAAAGTTAGAGATAAAGTATCAGAATATGATGGAATCTATTTTAGGTTAGAAGGAGCAGCTAAGCTTGGAATTGGGGTAAGTGAGATATATGGGAGTGTATTAGCTGGAGGTGGATTATCAGCAGTAGGATTTCCTACGATAGGGCTTGGTGTAGCAGGAGTTGGGGGTGCATCTGGGTATAATTTAGCAGTTGAAGGGAACAACCAATTATGGGGAAATACGCAGCATGTACCTACGCAAGGAGCAAGAGTACTTGCAAGCACAAGAATAGACCAACCAACATATTATGAAGAGAAAGCACCTGAACTAATTATTAATGCAAGTATAATAGCAGCTTTGTCATATGGATTAAATAGATATGGTGTTCCATTAATAGATGGAACACTAAAATATGGAGCAAATCCAAAATTAGCATTGAGAGATATAACACAAAAAGGAAAACAGCTAAAACAAGAAGCTTTGGAAATCGGTTTCTCACTTAAGAATTCTACTGTAAATGGGTGGAATAAAGGTACAAAGTACGTAGGAGGTAAAGTCGAGAAGGTAGAAAGATTTTTCAATCCTGGAAAAGCGGTTGTAAATAAAATTGAAAAGCTAACTGATGATATTACTAATATCTATAATAAACGTGACACCAAGCTTAACCATTTGCAGAATGAAATAGCAGATGCACAAAATATACTTTATCCTACTTTACCTCCTGCTAATACTACGACATCTGCAACTAGTTTGACTAAAAATGTTGTGGAAGAAAGGGTAACTAAAATAGGAAAGGTAGCTAATACTAAATTAGATATGGGACCATATGGTAAAGTAGGAGGTCATCATCCATATGCTAAAAAAGCTTTTGAAGGGCATGTTAATTATGATCCTAAAAAAGGCTTCGCTATTAGTGAAAAATTTATGCATGAAAATAAATTGCGACACGAAGATATGACAACTGCACAGAGAAGATTATTTGGTGAACTATATAAAAGCGGTAGACCTAACACTTTGCAAGAACATACTCGTATAGCGGTTGAAGCTTTAAAAGCAGGAGGGGCAACAGAGCAACAAGCAAAAGATATTGTAGCCAAAGCTTTGCAACAGTTAAGAAAAGATAAGGTATTGGCACCTACCAATATCCCTTGGTATAATAAAAAATAAACAACAAAAGGTAGAAATATGAATAAGAAGCAAAAATTATTAGATAAATTTGGAAAGACATACATTAATTTTATACGTGATAATGTATTGGAGGGGATGGAACAGATTATAAATAATGAGTATAAAGGTTATTATAGCCAAAAATTACAAAAAAGAATTGCAAATTTAATGCCTGATCAACTAAACCTTTTAAAATTTGTAATAGCTTCAGCAGTTGATAAATCACTTCATTATACCTTATTTATGTTACAAGAACATGAACAAGATATGCAGTTAAATATGTATGATGAAGATGATCATGAATATTCTTTAGTAGAAATTAGTGATGGTTTATGTGGAGAATTATATAGTGAAGATGGTTGGATAGCAAAATATTCTAAATATCCTAGCTGGACAGAAGATATAGAAGAAACTAAGGAAGACTAGGTTTTGGTGATGTAGCTGCGAGAGCAAAAGATGGAGGGGTAGCTGGTCGTAATCAGGGGATATTTGAGAGGGTGCTGCTGCGTACCACAGTCAACACAGCGATTAAGGGGGGTAGTCTTCGAGATAACTTCAAGAGTGAGGCATTACGTGGGGCTTTAGCAGCCGGTCAAGGCTATATCGGGGACATAGGACAGCGATATGGTCTAAGTGAAGGAGGAGCAGCCAAAGTAATGATGCATTCGGCACTTGGTGGGACATACGCCTTAGCAAGCAAGGGTAATGCGGCGATAGGAATGCTCGCTGGCGGTATGGGCGAGGCTTTGAGCGGTCTTACCTCGCCTGAATCTTCAGCCCACGCTTTCTCTGGCACTGGTGAAAGCAGCACAGGCTTATCTAATTGGAACGACACTATAGTCGCAGCTACTGCGATGCTTGCCGGCGGCTCTGCTTCTGACATTTCCACCGCCACCACAATCTCTTCCTCTGTGGTGGAGTATAATAACATCTTACATCAAGAACATAGAGATTTTTTAGAGATAGTAAAGCAAGATTGTTCTGATAAAGAAAAGCTAGCTCTTGATAATGCTATGCTAGCAAGAAGAGGTGCTGAGAAAGGTATAACTACTAACAATAAAGAACTATTAGAGAGAGTTGAACAAGGTAGATCTAATGTTGCAGCGAATGAAAGGCTTGAAGTATATGCAAAAGCTTTGGGTAAAGAACATCTGCTAGAATATAGTAAATGGGATGCTATAGAAGATTTTTTTGCTAGAAATGACAAGACTATAACGCAAATAGTAGGAAGCACAAAAATAGTTTCTGGGAGTGCTGGAATATTAGCCTCAGGAGTATTAGGTTCGACAGGAGTCGGTGCAGTTCCAGGAGCTTTTATTGCTACTACTTCAACAATGTACGCCTTAGAAGGATATAATCAAGCATTTGGGGAGTATGACCATAATATAGAGTCCAACAGGGTTTTATCGTCTTTAAAAGGTAATACCTCGGGTTATATGAGTGAGAAAGGCGGAGAAGTAGCTTTTGATTTAGCTGTTAGTACTGCTATAGGTGCTACTGTTAAAGTGGCTAAAACTGGATTAGGTTTGGCAAAAAATAAGATAAAAAGCTACTCACTTAATCCTTTAGGTAAGTCTAAAAAAGCAAGTGTTACAGAGAAACTATATTCTAGGGATGCTGACCTTACAACCTCCCCAAAACTGACTAACATTATAGGCACTCCTGCTAATGATAATAAACGGTTGAGGTTGGTTGAAACATCAAATACAACCAATTTAAATAAAAATATTAAAAAAGAGGTTGTAAGTAAAACTAAGAAAACAGTTACTTCTAATATCAAAACGGTTGAAAAACAAGTTCAAAAGATACATAAAAATTCACATAAACATGTGGGTGATACGCATGTTTATAATATTTTTGATAAAGAAGGAAAAACATATAAAATAGGTGAAAGTGCACAGGGGTTAACTAAATATGGAGAATCAAAAAGAGCAAGGCAGCAAGCTAGAAAATTAGAAAGGGAAACAGGGGAATTTTATGATACAGAGATACGTAAAACCTTTGATAGTAAAAAAGATGCTTATGAATATGAAAATAAACTTATAAAAAGATTTAAAAAATTATATGGTAATGATGCATTACCTGGTAATAAGAGTAATCATTAAAGGAGAAAGTAATGGCACATAACAGAAAATACGTCCCGGGCGGTGTAGCTTTAGTGATGGGAAGAGTTAGAAATTCGGGAAAAGTAGTAGAGCAAGATAAAATAGAGCAATTACTTATTGATTCAAATTTTTTTGAAGATATGCCATTTAAATGGGTAGGGCTGCTTTATTTATATGGTACAAAAAATTTATTGATACCCAAATATGAAAGAATAAATAAAAAGTATGGTGATTTACCAATCGAAATAGAGCTTAAAATGGAGATCTTGGAATGGGCAGATCAGAATAATTTAGAGCTATTATATGATATTTTTATGATAGGAGCTTTAGAAGCACTAATTCATGTAGGAAAAAAATATAAATTACCTACTCACTTACTAGAAGAAGAGTGCTCAAAATATGGCAATATTCCAGAAACAATAGAGGAATGCATAAGCTACCAACGACCAAAGTAAAGTAGAGGGAATTACCGGAAAGAAGTAAAAGCAACGGAAATATCAACAGGAGTAGCAATTAACAGCAATAGCAGTATTGATGTAGAGGTTGAATTTGGTAAGAAGCCTTTATGGTTGAGTATGTTGGAGAGCAAGCAGAATGTAAATATTAGTGAGATAAAGAGAGAAAGTAAGCACTGGGATCGTAAGACACGTACATTAACCCCTCAAGCTCAAGTGGTAATAGGGACAGCAGTAACGGCAGCAACAGCAGGAGTAGGTAGTACGATTGGTGCAGGTATTGCAGGAGGTATAGGAGCTGGAGGTGCAGTTGGAACAGGCGTAAGTAGTGCTATAGCGGCTGGGGTGAGTGGATTTGCATCAAGTGTGGTGGTAGGAGCTGCAAATAATGGAGGGAATGTAGGGAAAGGGATCAAGGCATCTACCAGTAAGGAAGCGTTAAGATCGCTTGGCAAGAATATGCTGGCAGCTGGTATTACGACGGGAGTAATGAACGGGACAGGTTTTGGGAATGTAGCAGAGAAGGCGAAGCTCGGTGGGGTAGCTGGTCGTAATCAAGGGATATTCGAGAGGGTGCTGCTGCGGACTGGCGTTAACACAGCGATTAAGGGCGGTAGTCTTCGGGATAACTTCAAGATAGTGAGGTGTTACATGGGGCTTTAGCAGTCGGTCAAGGCTATATCGGGGATATCGGACAGCGATATGGTCTAAGTGAAAGAGGAGCAGCCAAAGTAATGATGCATTCGGCACTTGGTGGGACGTACGCCTTGGCAAGCAAGGGTAATGTTGCTATAGGTATGCTTGTGCTGGCGGTATGGGTGAGGCTTTGAGCGGTCTTACTTCTTCCCCAGCCCACGCTTTCTCCGGCACTGGCGAAAGCGGCACTGGTCTTAGCAACTTATATATAATACGATAATCACCGACTCTTAATCTGTACTCGTCATATTCTGCTAGTTTTTTAATATTATTATTTTCTCTATAAGAATCTAGCCTCAACTGTTCTAATTTTTCTAATATAGTTTTTCTCTTATTTGTAGAAATTTTTGACAAAAATAAAATTTTATTGCTTTCTTTTTCACTTTAAACTTTTACGTTGTCTATATATAATAATTCTATGCTATACGAAAAATTTGAACACAACATCAATAATTTAATAGGTGGTTTTGGCTTATCTAAAATAGCTATTGCGGTTTCTGGCGGTAGTGATTCTGTAGCTCTGCTTTATCTTGCAAATATCTGGGCTAAAAAAAATAATATAGAGTTATTTGTTTTATCGGTTGACCATAATTTAAGAGATCAATCAAAGCAGGAAATTGAGTATATCCAAAATACTGCTAACGATTTAGGGCTTAAGTTTTATAGCCTTTTTTTCGATCATCAAAATAATTTTTCTAATTTACAGGAGCGAGCAAGAAAAGGGCGTTATGATTTAATGACTTCATTGTGCCAGAAGCTTGATATATTAGTTCTATTAACTGCTCACCATGAAGATGATTACATAGAAAATTTTTGCCTTAGATTAGAGCGTAAAAGCGGCGTATTCGGACTTAGCAGCAGCAGCGTAAACTGGCATAATAATACGCAAATAATTAGACCTCTGTTTAATATTCCTAAAAGCGAATTAGTAAATTATTTAGCTACAAATAATATTAAATGGTTTGAAGATCAATCAAATTTATCGACTAAATACAGACGTAATACTATTCGGCAGAAATTAGCTAAAGAGGAAGTTTATATTAAAGACGATATAATTACTCAGCAGATTAAAGTTAATGAATTAATAGAAAATAAGTTTAAACCGGAATTAATATCCGCAATAGCTGAATCGGTAAAGATATCTGAATATGGTTTTGCTTTTCTTGATTTAATTAAATTTAGCGGATTTTCACAAGAAGTACGAGTGCAGCTAATTAACTTTTTATTGATAATAATTAGCGGACAGCAACGCTCGGCTCGTTTCTATTCGGTAGAGCCTATTTTAAAATTAATTAGGCAAAGTTTAGATTTTAAAAATACTCTGCATGGTTGCGTAATTAAGCGTATGCAAAATAAATTATTAATATATCGGGAGTTTGGTAAAAAGCTACCAGAAAGTAAGTTATTATTAGATAAGCAGCTTGTTTGGGATAATCGTTTTCGTATTACAAAAAACCATAACATAGAAAATTGTGTAGCAACATATTTATCTCTGGAAGATTATAAAATAATCAAAGAAAAATTAGATCTAGAAGTTTTAAAAAACCTATCTTGTGGAAACCACAATGCGATTTTATTTACCTTACCTATTGTTAAAATACTTGAAAAAGTTGTAGCAATACCACATATATCGTACTATGATAACGACATAAAGAGTTTTAACGTCTCTTTTGCTCCGGATTTTACATCTCGTTTTACACATTTTTACTGAGTCAGTTAATTAAACTGGTAAAAATGTTTTTGTTTATAATTAATGATTTTTGTTAGGTTTTGTATCAATGAATAATCAAGGTAAAAATATTATAGTTTGGGCAGTAATTTTTGTTTTTGTAATACTGCTTTTCAATGTTTTTCAGTCTGACGGGTTACTTAGCAGTAAAAATAATATATCTTTCTCAGAATTTTTAACAAAAGTCGATGAGAAAACTGTTAACTCGGTTAAAATACAAGGAAGAATAATAGAAGGAACTTCAAATGATGGATCTAGTTTTAGCACTTATGCTCCTGATTATCCTGATTTAGTAAATCGTCTAAATAATAATGACGTTAATATAGAAGTAGTGCCGCCTGAAACAAGAATGAACACCTTTTTAAGCTTCTTAATTTCTTGGTTTCCGATGCTTTTGTTAATCGGTGTTTGGGTTTTCTTTATGCGACAAATGCATGGCGGCGGTAAAGCTATGGGGTTTGGTAAATCTAAAGCCAAGCTTTTGTCGGATAAGGGGCCAAAAATAACTTTTAAAGATGTAGCTGGTATTGACGAAGCAAAAGACGAATTAACCGAAATAGTAGATTTTTTAAGAGATCCAAGCAAGTTCCAAAAGCTTGGCGGTAAAATACCTAAAGGTTGTTTGCTTATAGGTCCACCAGGAACAGGTAAGACGCTGCTTGCTAAAGCAATCGCAGGGGAGGCTAACGTACCATTTTTTAGCATCTCTGGTTCTGATTTCGTTGAGATGTTTGTAGGTGTTGGTGCTAGCCGTGTGCGTGATATGTTTGAGCAGGGCAAGCGTAACGCTCCATGTATTATCTTTATTGATGAGATTGATGCGGTAGGTCGCCATAGAGGTATTGGTATGGGCGGCGGCAATGATGAGCGTGAGCAAACACTAAATCAGATGTTAGTTGAAATGGATGGGTTTGAGGCAAATGAAGGAGTCGTGATTATTGCAGCTACTAACCGTCCTGACGTACTTGATAACGCTTTATTAAGACCAGGTAGGTTCGATAGGCAAATTACTGTCTCAAATCCTGATATTGATGGACGAGAAAAAATACTACAAGTGCATTTAAAGAAAGTAAAATACAGCACTAAAATCGTACCAAGAATTATTGCCAGAGGAACACCAGGATTTTCTGGTGCTGAACTTGCTAATTTAGTTAATGAAGCTACTCTTATTGCTGCAAGGCGTAATAAAAAAGAAGTAGAAATGCATGATTTGGAAGAGGCAAAAGATAAGGTCATGATGGGGGTTGAGCGTCGCTCAATGATTATGTCCGACGAGCAGAAAAAATTAACAGCATATCATGAGGGAGGGCATGCTTTAGTTGGTTTATATTGTCTTGCCTCTGATCCTATTCATAAAGCTACGATTATTCCACGTGGTAGAGCTCTTGGCATGGTTATGAGATTACCAGAAAATGATCGTTTTTCGATGCCACGTGATAAGATGGAGGCAGATATTGCGGTAGCCATGGCTGGTAGAGTAGCTGAAGAAATTATATTTGGTAAAGAAAAGGTAACTTCAGGAGCATCATCAGATATAAAGATGGCAACCAGAATGGCAAAGGCAATGGTTACCGATTGGGGGCTTAGCGATAAGGTCGGTCCTGTGTACCATGGAAGTGCTAGTGAAGATATGTATACTAATAGAAATAGTTCTAGTGATAGATCAGAAAGTACTTCAGAGTTAATAGATGAAGAAGTAAAGAAAATTGTTACTACCGGCTATGATTTAGCAAAAGACATTTTAACTAAGCACTTAGATCAACTTCATATACTTGCTAAAGCCTTAATAGAATATGAAACATTATCAGGTCAGCAAATTAAAAATTTACTTAGCAGCAGACAGCTAGACTCTGAAGAAGAAAATAACTTTCCTTTTGGTGCGGCATCATCTACCATAAAAATAGCCGAAGAAAAAGACCTTAAGAAAGCAAAACCAATTAAAGCTAAAAAGGAAGATAAAAGCTAATAAATGTATTTTTGGGAATTCAAATGTATAAGTTTATAGATTTATTTTGCGGTATTGGTGGTTTTAGAAAGGCTCTTGAAAGCAAAAACCTTGAGTGTGTTTTTTCATCTGACATAGATAAGGATGTACAAGAGGCATATAAAAGAAATTTTGGTGATAAACCACATGGTGACATTACTGAGATGCCGGCAAATAAAATCCCTAAACATGATATCTTATGTGCTGGCTTCCCTTGTCAATCTTTTAGTATTTCAGGTAAAAGAGGTGGTATAGAAGATAATAACGGCAAACTATTTTATGAAATAATAAGAATAGCACAATATCATAAACCTTATATATTATTGCTCGAGAATGTAAAAAACATTCTGAATATTGATAACGGAAATGTAATTAAAACCATAGATCAAAAATTAGAAGAAATTGGTTATAAAGTATATAGACATATATTAAATGCTTCTCTATTTGGCGTGCCACAAGCTCGGGAAAGAGTTTATTTTGTTTGCTTACGAAAAGACTTTAGTAGTGAGTATAATCTGAAATATATAAAACCAAAAGAATCATATGAAAATGTTTTTCTCAATGATATTTTAGAGAAAGATATTGATAAGAATTTATATATTGATAGAAGTGATATTGTTTTAAATGCTAATTCTGTTGAGAAGCAGTTAAAACCAATTAGAATAGGACAAGTTAATAAAGGTGGTCAAGGTGAAAGGATTTACAGCCCTTTAGGTCATTCTATTACTTTATCAGCTTTTGGCGGTGGTGCTAGAACAGGTCTATATTATGTAAATGATAGAGTAAGAAGATTATCAATTAATGAATGTAAATCTTTAATGGGTTTCCCTAAAGATCATTACGTTGCAAATGGTTTAAAAGGCTATAGACAACTAGGTAATGCAGTAATTCCACAAATAGTAGCAAATATTTATGACTCAATTAGTGAGTAATAGAAATGCGTATATAGGTAAAGATGCTGAACTGCTTTTTAAGAATAGTATCGTTAATCATTCTGACATAATTGATAAAGTTAGAGGTATTTTTGGAATAAAAGGTAGTTTTTTACATGCTATTAATACCGGCATGTACGCAGAAAAATCTGATGTTAAAATAGGTTTTAGTTGTGGTCATAATATAGATATAAGTATTAAAGCATACAAACAAGCAGTCGCATATAATCAACTTATATACTCGATGAACTTCAAAAATTGGCTACGTTATCTCTTGCTGATAATCCTCACGTACTAATATGTACGCTGCGGTTATCAGCTTCAAGATGCCTTGCTCTTTTTGAAGTTGATCTTCGTATATTTATTTATTCTTGATTTATTAGAATACAATGAAAGATATTCTCAAATCTTTAAATTATGATATTATTTTTACAAATAAAGGTAATATTATTATAGGTAATTATATCATAATTCAGAGAAAAGGTGGTAATGGTTCTTTAAGCAAAACAATTCCTAAAGATTCAATTAAGCACCCCGGTAATAACATTCAATTAAAATTAAAGATTTTGTTGATGGTATGAAAGATTATGAATTAGCTAATTATTTCGTCAAATTTTAGAAGAGTATATAGTATGGCAGAGTTAAGGCTACCGCCAAATTCAGTTGTAAAAAAAGGTAAAGAACATAAAGCAAAAGGTGATGTATCTAATCTTAGAAAAATAAAAATTTATAGATATGATCCTGACCTTGATGAGAATCCTACTATTGATAGTTTTGAAATAGATTTAAGCAAAACTGGTCCGATGGTTTTAGATGCTTTAATTAAAATCAAAAACGAAATTGATTCTACTGTAACTTTTAGACGTTCTTGTCGTGAGGGAATTTGTGGTAGTTGTGCAATGAATATTGACGGCACGAATACTTTAGCATGTATTAAGCCTATAGAAGAAATTTCAGGCGATATTAAGATCTATCCACTTCCTCATATGAAAGTGGTAAAAGATTTAGTGCCGGATATGTCTCATTTTTATGCACAATATGAATCTATAGAACCATGGCTTAAAACCGATAGCCCAGCTCCATCCAATGCTGAAAGATTGCAGTCGATTAAAGATCGAGAGAAGCTTGACGGATTATATGAATGCATATTATGTGCGTGCTGTTCTACTTCTTGCCCTAGCTATTGGTGGAATGGTGATAAATATTTAGGTCCTGCAATTTTACTTCAGGCATATAGATGGATTGCCGACTCACGTGATGATCATACAGGCGAGCGTCTAGAGGCTTTAGAAGATCCATTCAAGCTCTATAGATGTCATACGATCATGAATTGTACTAAAACCTGTCCGAAAGGTCTAAATCCTGCTAAGGCTATTTCTGAGATAAAAGGTCTAATTGCTGAACGGCACGGAGTGTGATTTTCGTTTGGAACGTCATTGCGAGGAAATTACGAAGTAAGGAAGTATAAAAAATGCTAATTTATAGCATTTTTTATTATTTTTTCTGGATTGCCACGCTCCTTACAGTCGCATAGCTTATGATGCCTCTCGATCCATGCAGGCAAAACTAATCACTCTCCATTAATCAGCTTTTTAAAGTAATTAATTTTATAAGACCAGAAGTAATTTTCATTGCTTTTTAAGGCTTTTATATCTAGAGCAAAGTCATTCTCATCATAGATGAAAATTTTAATTAACTTGAGATATGATAAAGTACCAAAGATAATAGAGCGGAATAAACCTAAGAAAGATTTTAAAAGTTGCTTATCAATTATAAGTATAATTTTATTGCATGGCGATTTGAATAAACTACGAATTAGAGTATAATAAGCATAAGATTTATAAGGTTTCTTAGCTAAAATAAATTCTATCATTAAATCCCTATCCAAGCCATTTGGATAAATTTCACGCATTAATTCTTCATTTCTAATGATAAAATCTAAATATGGCTCAATGAGGGTTACTCTTTTTTCTACAATATTGTTCATAACGGCTTAGTTCTCCTAGCTTAAATTATTTAAGTGTTAACCACCACAAAATATTTTATGGTGGTTGGGGAGTTCGAAAAACCGCCAATAACAGTCTATAATAGCCTTTAGGTTTAAGATTTACACCTTAAACCCTGGACATACGCTATTATCACCCCAACCCTAATAAAGTTGAGGGCGTATCGTTTATGGTAGATACAACCATATTGGCGTGAGGTTTCGACACCCCAAAGCAGCCTTTAGCTGCTTCAAAAAGATTCTAGGCAAAACTTTAAATAAGTCAATCTGATTTTGTAGACTTTGTTATACAAAATAGCCCCCTTTATATAAGCGTAACTTACAATAGCCTTGACAAATATTAGTACGAATTGTACAATATGGTTATAAATAACAAATTGATTTATATGTCAAACATAACTACCTCGGTTGCTAGAAAGCATTTTTCAGAAATAATAAATCGTAGTAGCTATGGAAAAGAAAGAATAGTTTTAAGCCGTCGAGGTAAAGACTTAGCCGCAGTAATACCTATAGAAGACTTAAAATTAATAGAAATGATTGAAAATAAATTAGATATAGAGGAAGCCAAAGAAGCTGTTAAAGAGGCAAAGTTAAAGGGTACTATTTCTTTAGATGAATTTAAAAAAGAAATATTATAAAGCTATAGCTATGCGTTCTGAATATAAAATTGAGCTTGCACCTAATGCTCAAAGGCAACTTAAGAAACTATCTAAACAGTTACAACTTACTATTAAAAGCTTAGGTATCTTGCTTTATGCTGGATTCCCGCCTACGCAACAATGCCGCCACGGGGTGACGCTGAAGACGTTTGTCGATCCACGCAATAAGGTTATTTATTTTCTACCAAATAAACGTTCGATATCTTTAAGCTTAAGTTCAATATAGGTAGGTCTGCCGTGGTTGCACTGTCCTGAAAATGGCGTGTTTTCCATTTGGCGGAGTAGTGCGTTCATTTCATCGGCTGATAATTTTCGTCCTGCTCGGATAGAGTAGTGGCAAGCATAGGTCTCGGTAACATGCTCAATTAACTCAGTCAAGGCTATATTTTCCCCGCATTCTGCTAAATGGTCAGCTAAATCTTGAATTAGCTTTTGTACGTTTATATCACCAAGAATATTGGGAATTTCGGTTACTATGATAGATTTTTCGCCGAATTTTTCTAAGCTTAAGCCTAATTTAGATAATTTATCTTTGTTCTCATATAAAATATCTGCTCTTTTTTCGTCCGGTAACTCCACTATTTCAGGGATAAGTAAACGCTGTTTTATCAGCTCTTCATTCTTAATATAATTCTTGATTTTTTCATATCCAAGACGCTCATGTGCTGCATGCTGGTCAGTAATTACTATACTATCTTCCGTCTGTGAAATGACATAAGTAGTATGAAGCTGTGCTTTAGCAGCTCCCAGCCTATATTGCGAAGATTTTTGTGGTTCGTTTTGGATACGCTGTTCTACTTCCTGCTCGATTCTAGCATGTGGTAGTGTATCTATTAATTTTTGGCAGCTATTATTTGGCGTATATTTAGGCACAGTAGGTGACGTAGCAGGTCGATATTCGCTAGGTTTACTATTCACGTTTAAGGGTTTACTTATAGCTGGTTCTTTATTAACGAATGGGTTTTTAAATAATTCAATAGCACTAGATGCGATAGTAGTTGATGCGATATGACTTTTATTCGACAAGGCATTTTTGATTGAATCTATAAGTAAATTTCGCACATAATTTGGATCATGAAACCTAACTTCAGCTTTTGCCGGATGGACATTTACGTCAACAAGTTGTGGATCGATTTGCAAGAATATGGCACATAGCGGGTAGCGATCACGCGGCATATAATCTTGATATGCTACCCTTAGAGCTACTTGCAGCAATTTATCTTTTACCGGTCTGTTATTGATGAATAAAAACTGATCTTCGCTAGATGCTCTATTATATGTTGGGATGCTCGTATAGCCATAAATAGAGAAATCAGGGGATTTAAAATCTATATAAGAGGCATTTTTTATAAAATCCTCCCCTATTACGTCAATTATTCTTTGTTTTAAGTTGTTTTCGGCGTCCTTATTTTGTCCTTTAAGCTTTAGCAAGGTTTTACCATCATGTGTTAGGCTAAATGATATTTCAGGATGTGCGAGTGCAATCTTTTTAACCACATCTACAGTAGCTGCAAGCTCGGTTTTATCAGTTCTTAAAAATTTCAGACGTGCGGGCGTAGCAAAAAATAAATCTCTTATCTCAATTTTAGTACCTTCATTATGGATAGCTGGAGCAATTTGTTTCTCATCACCACCGATTAACTTAATCTGAAAAGCTTTTTGATTATCACGTTTTTTAGAAGTAATCAGCATTTTGCTAATAGCAGCAATAGATGGTAATGCCTCGCCCCTAAAACCGAAAGTATGTATATTTAGGAAATCGGTCTCATCAAGTTTAGAAGTAGTATGACGCTCAACGGCAATCTCTAGCTCCTTATCCGTCATACCGACGCCATCATCGGAAATGATGATTAGATTTTTGCCGGCACGCTCTAAGATAATGTCAATTTTGGTACTACCTGCATCAACGGCATTTTCAACCAATTCCTTTACAACCGATGCGGGACGCTCTATAACTTCGCCGGCAGCAATGCGGTTGATAGTACTTTCTGAAAGAAGCTTTATAGTCATTTTGGTTCTATTAATCTAAATTTCTTACTACAATAAAGGCAGCTAACTTCTTTTTTTTCTTTATCAATTTCTAGATAAACTCTTGGATGATCATAAGGCGGCTCTTTACCGCAGCAAGATACAGATGCATCAACACTATTAACAATTTCCATAGATTTACACATTTTTCTTTTAGTAACATCTAACATAAGTTACTTTTAAATAAAAGACAATTTAATACTTATCATGCCATCCGTGGTGGCGTTGTTGTATGACTCCGATGTCATTCCCGCCTATGCGGGAATGACATCGAACACTGCATACAAGTCTTTTTAGAAGTAACATAACAGGAGGTAAAAATGAAAGATAAAGTAGTAGTTATAACCGGTTCAACAAGTGGTATTGGGTTTGAAATAGCCAAGCATTTTGCAAAACTTGGTACTAAATTAGTTATTAATGGTTTTGCAAAAGATGATGAAGTGAAAAAAATTTCTATGGAATTAAAAAAGCTTGGTGCAGCTGAAATATTTTATCAAGGAGTAAATCTTGAAAAGCCGAGTGAAATAAAATCTATGTTTGAGAATATAGTAAAAGAATTCGGAAAAATAGATATATTAGTGAATAACGCAGGCATTCAACATGTTGCCCCTATCGATGAGTTTCCAGAAGATAAATGGGAACAGATTTTGCGTATAGATTTAATAGCATCTTTCTATACTACAAAATACGCTATTCCTATAATGAAAAAGAACGGCTTTGGGCGTATCGTCAATATCGCTTCAGCTCACGCATACGTTGCATCCCCTTTTAAATCCGCATATGTGGCAGCAAAGCACGGAATCCTTGGATTAACTAAAACTGTTGCTTTAGAGGTAGCTGAGAATAATATTACCGTTAATGCTATCTGCCCTGGTTATGTAAATACTCCTCTTGTAAAAAACCAAATAGCAGATACTGCAAAAGCTCGCCATATTAGCGAAGAATCAGCCTTAAAAGACGTAATATTAAAATCACAAGCCACAAAGAAATTCGTGGAGGCAAGCGAAATAGCTGATTTAGTAATATTTCTATGTGACGAAAAAGCATCATCTATAACAGGAGCTGGACTCTTGATAGATGGGGGCTGGACAGCACAATAACCCAAATTTCTTAATAAACATTAACTATTAAGAAATAACTAATGCTAGAAATTTCTTGAAAAGTGTATTACACTAAAATAAATTAATTTTTATTTTTAAGAGGGAGTTATGACACAAAAAGAGCATCCACAAACAACCGAACTAAATCAAATAAAAAACGCTAAAATACTACATTTTAAAGATGAACACGGCAAAGCTGTAGATGGGCATTTAATCGTAGGAGAAGTAGAACATAAAGAAAAAATAAACCTAGAAAGAAAACGAGAAATTGAAGTAAAGCGTGATTTAGGTAAATTTAAAAAAGTTCTAGCTTTTTTAGGTATAATTAAACGTACGGAAAAAATTACTGTAAATGAAATATTTCCAGTAGAATCAGTCCGAAAAGAAGAACAAATTATAGGTGCTTTTACTAAAGATAAAAAATCAATAGAAAATTTTTTAGACGATTTAGATTTTCATGAAACAAAACTTTATGCTTATGATATTAATGGTAAAAAAGTTGGAGAGGTAGGTGATTTTGCAAAAGTAATATTAGATGAGGGTGTTAAGTTTGATGAAACTATCCTTGAAAAAAATGGAAAAGTATTTGCCATTAAGAAAAATAATGAGTTTTTAAAATCATTTTCTGCTTCTGCAGAAAAGGATAATCAGTTTTTAGATTTAAAAGGCAAACCGATACCAAATCAAAATCAGTTTAAACAAGAAAGTAATAAAATTTATTATTTAGGAAGTGTTAGAAATGAAAAGCAAGCTACTAAAAATACTTTAAAAAGCGATAAACGAACTGTAAAAATATCAGAAAAAGCAGCAACTAAAACTTTTCATAAAAGTGAAAAGGTTGATACTTCAAAAGGTAAGAAAAGTCTTGATAAAAAACCAGCTAGAAGTGCTTTAAAAGGTAGTAGAGAAGTTGCAAAAAAAATAGGTGAAGAATTACGTAAAGAGCAAGAAAAGAATTTTGCAGGAATTAATAAAAAACCGAAAGCTGCCGCACTTAAAAAAGTAGAAACCCCAAAAGTTCCTACTAGATAATTTTGATTTTTATACAAACAAATTAAGATTTAAAGGTAATTTTAGGGCTGAATTATTTAAAAAGAGCCCTAAAATAAAAACTAATGCTGCTGATCATATTAAGAAGTATCATAATACTGAAGAAAGGAAACAAAAATTCATAGAGATATGCAGGTTGATACTAGCAAAGGGATTAAAAATCTATCTATTAAAGATATTTTAAAACTAAATGAACCGCTTCCAGATTATGATTCAGACGACTCAGGTTTTACTAGTCACGATATAATTTGACAATAATAAAAACATGAATATCTTTAATAATAGTCAATAAATAGAGAATGTATTATGAAAAATAATGGTAGTGGCACTGAAAATCGTTGGAAGAAAGCTGTTGATAAATTTAGACATGCGTTAGGAGATCCAGTTGATTCAGTAAGGGTAAGAATATCTGAAAAATCAGATCATTCAGATTATCTGGAACAGATAGCTACTGGTAAGTTAGTGAAAAGTATAGGTCGTTATACATTTGAATTTCCTATGCTAGTTAATGTCGGAAGAGATGCTACGCAATCACCAGATAACATACAGTAAACCTTTAGAAGCGTTATTAGATCATAAGGGAAAACATGCTAGCACTGTTGGTAAGACAAGTAAAGGAGTAGAAGATCAACAAGCTTTTATTATGGATAAGAAAGGTAATTTATATATTGGAAGTCATGAAGGACAGCCTGTTGATCCAGAAAACCCCAGCTTGTCTCATGCTTCATTTTTAGGTGGTATACCAGCTGAAATGTCTGGAATGATATCTATCGATGCTGGAAAAATAAAATTAATATCTGATAATAGTGGGCATTATGCTCCAGAACCTTTAGATATGTACCGTGGGATAAAAAAGATACAAGAAAAAATGCCAGGAGCTTTAGACAAAAATTGTTTAATTCTTATTCAGAACAAAGAGCCTGAGCCTCTTAAGAATTTTGTGGCAAAAATGGAAGAAAAGGTTCAAGGAACAGGTGGCAAAACTCATTATGAACAATTGCGTGAAAACCGAATATCAAAAATTAAAGAATATCAAGCTAAGTTAAAAAATGTTTCTAAGAAAACTGCCGTAACACAAGCAGCAACAATAGGTAAAGATTTAAAAGATACATTATTAAAAAGAAAGCAAGATAATGAAAAGGCTACTGGAGATTTAGCTACAAATGCACGACGTGCAAAAAGGGCAAATTTTATTAGATAAAAATTTACACTTTATAAATGATAGAACTTGTTTATAATAACTAATTAGTAATTAAGTTATTTAGAGTTCGATGAATAAATCTAAATTCATTTTTCTATCTGCCATTTCAGGGAATATACTTGAATATTATGACTTTACTGTATATTCAGTTTTCTCGCCAATTATAGGGCGAATTTTCTTTCCTGGGGAGTCAGAATTTATCCAGATTCTTTTAAGCCTTGCGGTATTTGCGGTTGGGTTTTTGACAAGACCTATCGGCGGTATATTATTTGGTTATATTGGTGATAGATATGGTAGGCGTATTGCCCTGATAATATCTATGCTTGGTATGACTATACCGACCTTTATCATGGGTTTGATCCCCTCATATGCAGATATTGGGGTTTATGCACCTATAACTCTAATCATAATGCGGCTTATTCAGGGACTTTGTATTAGCGGTGAGGGAACAGGAGCTGCTATTTTCATTTTAGAACATCGTCAAAATTTAAGACCTGGTTTTACAGCAGGTTTAGTACATGGTTCCAATATTGTTGGCACATTAGTAGCAATTTTTATCGGTATTATAATAGAGCGTTATTTTTCCCATGTTGATTTTGCGTGGCGGTTTGCTTTTCTTCTAGGCGGTTTTATAGGACTTGCCGGATTTTACTTGCGACTGCGTGTTTCAGAAACGCCGATTTTTAAAATCCTTGAGAAAAAGAAAAAAGTTCTTAAAGCTCCTTTTTCCAACGTAATAAAAACAGCTTGGAAATCTATGTTTTTGACCATATGTATAGGTGCCATAGCTAGCAGTATTATGTATTTAGTAAAAACATATATAAATGTGTTTTATTACAATGTTATGCATTTTGATAATGCTATTGCTTTATCCTATTCAGCTTATAGCTTGTTTATTGCAATGGTTGCGATGCCGCTTGCTGGCGGTGCTGCCGATATTATCGGAAAGTTTAAGATGAGTATGTTAGTTGGTACTGCAATTTTGCTATTGATCTTACCGACTATGTTACTTATGTCGGCAGAAGAAACTTGGCAGCAAATTCTAGCACTTACTGTTCTTGGCATGCTTGCAGGAAGTATAGCAGGTACGGCATATATATTCGTTATTTCTCTATTTACTGCAGAACAAAAATTTACCGGCGTTGCTTTCAGCTACAACTTTGCGATAGCAATATTTGGCGGTACGTCCCCGATTATTTCACGTTGGCTTGTTGAGCATACTAAATTATTTTACGCTCCAGCTTTCTATATCATGATTATTGCAGCTATATTTTTAATTATTATGTATATGATGAGAAGAGTAATCAAACAGTTGTTATATAGTTATGAACAAAAAAAATAGAGAAGTAACAAGTAGCTGGTTTACTAATTTACGTGATTTAGTATGTGCAGAATTTGAAAAAATCGAAGAAGAATACGCAAAGGCAAAAGGTTTAAAGCCTGGTAAGTTTGTCCGCTCGAGCTGGGAACGTGATGGCGGTGGCGGCGGTGTTATGTCCGTCATGAAAGGGAAAGTGTTTGAAAAAGTCGGCGTTAATATATCCACTGTATTCGGTGAATTCTCAAAGGCGTTTCGTGCCGAAATCCCGGGAGCAGAGCTAGACGGCAAGTTTTTTGCTACTGGTATTTCATTAGTTGCTCACCTTAAATCTCCGTTAATCCCTGCAATGCACTTCAATACTCGTTATATTGAAACCTCAAAAAACTGGTTTGGTGGCGGTGGTGATTTAACGCCTTTTTATCCAGAAGAAGACGAGACAGCAAAATTTCATGCAGCTTTCAAAGAAGCGTGCGACAAATATGATTCTGGTTATTATCCTAAATTTAAAAAGCAATGTGACGAATATTTTTATTTGAAACATAGAAAAGAACCGAGAGGAGTCGGCGGAATATTTTACGATTATCTAAATAGTGGTAATTTTGAGCAAGATTTTTCTTTTACGCAAGATGTAGGCAAAGCGTTATTATCAGTATATCCTGAAATCGTTAGAAATAAGCTATTTTTACCTTGGACGGATGAGCAAAAAGAATACCAGCTTATAAGACGAGGTAGATACGTAGAATTTAATTTGCTATATGATAGAGGCACAAAGTTCGGTTTAATGACTGACGGCAATGTTGAGGCAATCTTAATGTCGCTACCACCGGAGGTAAAGTGGGCATAACTTGTTTCTAAAGGTAATTTGTGCGTCAATCCGCTGCTCGCATCCTCACGTACTTTTTTGTACGCTGCGGTGCTGTACTGCGTGTTTCCTGCAAATTCCTCTTTATTAACTGCGTTATGCAAGGAGTCTAATAAAAAAACGCATTAACCGAGTTTTTTCTTGACTATTTCTTAATTTAGTTTTATTCTGCTCTACTTAGAATATTATAATATCTTGATTAGGCGATAAGCTAATGGCAAAGAAAAATAAAAACATTTTGGTAAGGTTAGTAAGTACCGCAGGTACAGGCTTTTTTTTAGTGAAAAAGCGTAATCCAAAAACGCAAACCGAAAAGCTTTCTTTTCGTAAATACGATCCAAAAGTAAGAAAACATGTTCTTTTTAAAGAAGAAAAAATAAAATAATCGAAGTAATATATGGCAGTAAAAATTCGTTTAGCTAGAGGCGGTGCTAAAAAGCGTCCTTTTTACCGTGTAGTAGTAGCTAACGCAACCGCACCACGTGATGGTGATTTTTTAGAAAAAGTTGGAACTTATAATCCGATGCTTGCTAAAGATAGTAATGAGCGTGTAGTTCTAAAAGCGGATCGTGTAGAATATTGGCTTAAATCTGGTGCTAAACCAACAGATAGAGTTGCAAGATTTATCGAGCAAGCCGGTATAGCTCTTCCTGAGAAAGTTAAAAAAGAGATGGAAGTTAAGCTAAAAAACCGTAAAGCTAAACCAAGCAAAAAAGAAGCTAAAGAAGCGTAATTTCATCCTGTGGCGGTATTGTTGCGTGGACCATTTTTCCCTGTCACCCCGTGGCTTGTACCTGCGGGGTCCAGTAAAATAACTTATAATAAGTTATTTTAATTTTTACCAAATTTTTGTTACATGGCTTGAAAAAAGCTCTTGGTGTCATTCCCGCTTAAGGCTTGCCTGCGTGGGTGGGGCGTCCATCGTCATTGCGAGAAGATGCATAGCATCGACGTGGCAATCTTACGAAGTAGTATAAAATTCCTGAGATTGCTTCGTCGCTTTGCTCCTCGCAATGACGTTTTCAGTTCAAGTAATAAATAAAAAATAAGCCGGATTAGCTCAGTGGTAGAGCAACCGCCTTGTAAGCGGTAGGTCATCAGTTCAAATCCGATATCCGGCACCACCTTTATAGGTGAGAAATTGTAAAAATATTAGTATTAAAAAGTTGTTTTTCTGGATCTAGTTCCCAAGCCATGGGAGAAATTGTTGCGTGGATCGAAAATCGTCATTGCGAGCGAATGAAATGAGCGTGGCAATCCAGAAAAAATAATAAGAAATGTTATAAGTTAGTATTTTTTACTGGATTGCGTACGTACAATTACTTTGTAATTTTCTTGTCATTGCGAGGAAAAACTGTAAGTTTTGACGAAGCAATCTCATCATTATTTTCTGAGATTGCCACGTCGCTTCGCTCCTCGCAATGACGATTTTGCATCCACGCAGGCAATGCCGGCTTGACCGCAGGATGACTAATAATAACGGTTTCAGAGCCATAAAAACACTGCACTGAAACACATAAACCATATCCACCCATTTCAGCGCCCTTAGCTCAGCTGGATAGAGCAACGGATTTCTAATCCGTAGGTCAGAGGTTCGAATCCTTTAGGGCGTGCCACTCTTCAGTTTTTACTATTTGTACGAACGTCTCGAACTATGACTCATGATAACAATTTAAAACAAAAGAATTCTTACATATTAGGTGTAGGAAAAGCAGGAGCTAAAAATTTAGATTTTCAGCACCAGATGTTAAAGCAGCATTCTATAGAGCAACTTGAAAAAGCTGGTCTAAAAGAAAGCACCATTATCTGGGATATTGGTTGTGGAAATGGTACAATGACTGAGATCATGGCATCTAGAGTAGGTGATAATGGGCAAGTATATGCAGTTGATATTAGCGAGCAACAAATCCAAATAGCCCAGCAAAGAATTAAGAATGCAGGACTCAAAAATGTTACATTTATAGTTAGTGATCTTTACTCACTATCAAATAATGATTATCCCAAAGCCGATATTGTCTATTCTAGATTACTATTAATGCATCTGAAAAATCCTGTTGAAGCTATAAAGCTGATGAGTTCTTTATTAAAAAAAGAAGGGATAATTTCGTTACAAGAATCTGATCTAAGTTCAACTCTTCAAAAACTAAATAATCAGGAAACTAACGAAAGTTTCAAACGTTATTATAATCTTGTCATGACTTATGGGTAAATTAACGGGGTTCACTATGACATAGGCAATAAGTTAGCTAATATATGTCAAAGTTTGAATATTTTTTCAAAAGTAGAACATTATGTTTCTAGTTATGATTTTAATGAATATAAAGACTTGCTTTTAGCTAGGTATGACGAATTTAAAGACAGAGTTGTTTTAGCTCGCTTAATAACTGAAGAAGAATCTCTACAACTTCGAGAGAATCTACAAGTTTTTTTTAATAGTGAGGAATTAATAAAGATGAACTTAAAAATTAATCAACATCATTTATTACTAACTATATAAAAGCTAGAAATTAACTCATTATATATCATATACTAGGGTTGTGCCACTAAATTACAGCATATCCAAATCTATATTTAGAACAGTGCTTAGCTTCTTTAATGTATCTATTGTACCGGTACGTGATCCTTTTTCAATAGCAGAAATATATTGTTTAGTTTTACCAATTTTAGTAGCTAATTGTTCTTGGGAAAGCCCTCTATATTCACGATAAACCTTGATAGGATTTTCGCCGCTTAGAATTTTCTGCACTAATTCTTCAGGAAAATATTCTTCATTTTTAGCAATTCCCTCAAGATATAATTCTTCATCGGTAATGTGACGTTTCTTAAAGTTTATAAGCTCTTGATATTCATTAAAGGGTAGAACAACAAAAGCTGGTTTTCCTTGATACTCTATTATATGTTTATCGCTCATTTATATACCTCTCCTCTAACATCAATATTTATTACTAAAATCTCTAATCTTCCTTGGTTTATTTTATATATAACTCGATAGTCTCCAACTCTTAGCCTATAAGCATCGTATCCTATTAACTTTTTAATATTATTATTTGTTTTATAAGGGTCTAATCTTAGCTGTTCTAATTTTTCTAATATAACCTTTCTTTTATTTGCAAAAATTTTGACCAAATTTTTTAAGGAAGTTTTAGAAAAGCAAAGAGTATATTCCATTTGAGAATTATTTATAAGTTAATTTTATTATATTATAGCTTATAATACTAGTCAACAATATGTTGACTAAATAATTTATTCTATGTTTCTATAACATGCCAAATTATAGTATAGGCAAAAATCTGCTATACTTAAAAAATCATTTTTTGCGTTTATTCCATCATATAATTTTATCTCTTGGAAAGATTTTTTATATATTTCTGTATGAATAAACCCAAGCAAATATAAAGTGCCAAGGCTTGAAGTAAAAATTATACTATTTGGATCGTTTAGTATTATATCCTCAATTAGAATAGTAAAAGTCCCTTTAGGCTCATTTTTTATTTCATCGATTAATTTACGTATAGTAGTATGATGGAATGAATTTTGCTCTATAATTTTTGATGTTTGGAAATTATTTTGCTGACAGTGATAAAGATTTAATATACGAAGTTCAACTTGGAAAAGAGCAAGGAGACAACAAGACGAGGAACGGAGCGTATACTTAATACGTGAGTACCGCAGAACTTGTTAGACGACGTAGCCAATTTTTCAAGTTCAACGAGTATATAAGGAAGATTATTATTTTTTTTGTATTAAGCATGTGTCCCCGCTGAATATAAACTTAATTTGCTCAAGTTTTAACCACCACAAAACATTCATGGTGGTTGGGGAGTTCAAAGAAACCGCTACTAACAGTTTACAATAGATTTTAAGCCTAAAGTTAGTACTTTAAGCTCTGGACATGTCTATTATCATCCCCAACCATAAGTATTGAGGATTGCACCATTTTATGGCTGATGCATATACCATAATAGCAAAGAGGCTTTGAAACCCCGAAATAGCTTTAACTATTTTAAACACAATTTTATATTCCATTTCCTAAAAAAGTCAATCGGTAAGTGAATTGAGCGTGGTTAGCATTCCTAACTAAGTATAGATATCGTAATTGCGAGGAAAAACTATAAGTTTTGACGAAGCAATCTAGTAAAATGCATAGCATTTTTATTATTTTTTCTGGATTGCCACGCTCCTTGCAGTCGCTCGCAATGACGGGAAACTGATCCATGCGGGGCAAGCCTTACGCAGTAATGACAATAAGACAACTCTTTAATTTACTATAAATATATACCTAATTGAAGTTTTAAAGCATATTCAAGTGATAGCATCTCTTGACTGGTTATTGTAGAAATTTTAGATTTTAACCTTAATTTACTTGCTGTCATTATTTGATCCGTCATGGCTTTACTTTGTTTACCATTTACAATTACATAAACTTCCCAAGGGTAACATTTACTTACATTACTGGTTAAAGGTATAACTTGGATACGATTTAATACTTCATTTGCTGCATCATTACTAATAATTATTGCAGGTCTTATTTTATTTATTTCTCCCCCAACGGAAGGATCAAAATTTACCCACCATATTTCACCTCTTTTCATTAAAATCGTCCTGAATTAGCCCTTCTATCCATTCATTTGCCTCTTTTTCTCTCTTTTCATCTTGAGCCATTTCTTCATAAGATGCTTTAAGCTGTTCATTAATTAAGTATGGTTTGATGATATTTTCTATAAATTTACTAATTTTACCTTCGCCAATTACTGAATATAAATTGCGGTAAACAGCTTCGTCTATAGAAATGGTTAATTTTTTTTGCATATATTCACCTTGCACGTATATTATACGTATATTATACCACTATTATAAAAACTAATCAATTATCTGGATCTTCAGCTCTTCTTTTTTTGCGGTTATTTTTACTATTTTTCCGCTACTTACCTCGCCTGCTAAAATCATCTTAGCTAAGTTATTTTGTATTTCACGCTGGATAAGACGTTTTAATG
The DNA here is from genome assembly GCF_000012385.1 of Rickettsia bellii RML369-C. Classification (NCBI taxonomy): domain Bacteria; kingdom Pseudomonadati; phylum Pseudomonadota; class Alphaproteobacteria; order Rickettsiales; family Rickettsiaceae; genus Rickettsia; species Rickettsia bellii. The sequence goes on along the minus strand of NC_007940.1, from coordinate 1,474,459 downwards.
GTCTTGCTCCAAAGCTCGGATCATAGCCTTTTTCGGCTAAATAGTTTAAAGCCGGTTCATCAAATTCAAGAATGATATTTTGTGCTGATAAGATTTTCTTTAAACCCTCTAGCTGAATTTTTACTATATCGTGAATATTACTTTGGTTTAATCTATGGAATAATATAATTTCATCTAACCTATTCAAGAATTCAGGTTTAAATACCATTTTTACATATTCCATAACTTGGTCTTTTACCTTATAAGTATCTTCACCCTCTTTTTGGTTAACGAGTATTTCAGCACCTAAATTAGAGGTTAGCACAATAATAGTATTCTTAAAATCAACCGTGATCCCCTGACTATCGGTAAGTCTTCCCTCATCTAGGATTTGCAGCATAATATTAAAAATATCGGGATGGGCTTTTTCCACCTCATCGAATAATATAACTTGATAAGGGCGGCGTCTTACGGCTTCGGTAAGGACTCCACCCTGATCATATCCAACATACCCGGGAGGTGCTCCTATCAAACGAGAAATAGCATGCTTCTCCATATATTCCGACATATCGATACGTAAGATGGCGTTACGATCATCGAAAAGAAACCCAGCTAAAGCTTTAGTCAGCTCTGTTTTACCTACTCCCGTCGGACCAAGGAATAAAAATGAGCCAAGCGGACGGTTAATATCCTGAATACCTGCACGTGATCTTCTAACGGCATCACTAACGCTTTTAATTGCCTCATCCTGCCCTATTACCGACTCACGTAATTTTTGCTCCATCACAAGCAAACGTTCACGCTCACTTGATAGCATTGTATCGATCGGAATACCGGTGATACGTGAAATAATGCTTGCTATGTCGCTTTCTGAAACGATTTCCTTTAACAAGCCTTTACTGTCAGCATTTTCGGTTTCTTGAATTTTTTTCATAATCTCAGGAATGATTCCATATTTTAACTCACTAGCTTTAGCTAAATTAGCGTCACGTTCTGCTCGCTCTAAATCAATCCTAGCACGGTCTAACTCTTCTTTAAGTTTCTGCTGCCCTTGAATCTTGGATTTTTCGGCTTGCCATTTAGAACTCATATCGTAAGAGTTAGATTCCAACTTTTCTAACTCTGCGGTTAAATGCTCAATTTTCTTTTTAGAATGTTCGTCGCTTTCTTTTTTCAAAGCTGCAAGCTCTATCTTTATCTGAATAATGCGGCGATCTAGTTCGTCCAGTTCTTCAGGTTTACTTGATAGCTCGATTTTCATACGGCTACAAGCTTCATCAATTAAATCAATCGCTTTATCAGGTAGAAAACGATCCGTAATATAGCGGTTTGATAGAGTTGCTGCCGCAACTATCGCACTATCGGAAATCCGTACGGCATGGTGCAGTTCATACTTTTCCTTAATACCTCTAAGTATGGATATCGTATCCTCTACAGTTGGCTCGCTAACATAAACAGGCTGGAAGCGACGAGCAAAAGCGGCGTCTTTCTCGATATATTTGCGGTACTCGTCTAAAGTGGTAGCTCCGATACAATGTAGTTCACCGCGTGCAAGCATCGGCTTTAGTAAGTTCGATGCGTCCATAGCTCCGTCAGTTTTACCCGTACCGACTAATAAATGTAATTCATCGATAAATAAAATAATCTCACCACTTGATTCTTTTATTTCACCAAGAACAGCTTTAAGCCGCTCTTCAAACTCACCACGATATTTTGCTCCCGCAATCAACGCTCCCATATCAAGCTCGATAATTCGGCAATTAATAAGAGTTTCTGGCACATCTTTGCTAAATATTCGTTGTGCTAACCCTTCGATTATCGCAGTTTTACCAACACCAGGCTCACCAATTAACACAGGGTTATTTTTCATACGACGAGATAATACTTGCACTGTTCTTCTGATTTCTTCATCACGTCCGATTATCGGGTCAAGCTTACCACTTTCAGCAAGCTCAGTTACGTCTCTGCCGTATTTTTTTAGAGCATCATAGCTATTTTCTGCTGATTCAGTATCCGCTTTTTTGCCTTTACGAAGCTGCAAAATACTAGCCGCTAGCTTCTTACTACTGATTCCATTATTGGTTAAAATTTTACCAGCTATAGTATTATCAAAACTTAAAGCTTCCAAAATACGCTCAATCGTAACAAAGCTATCCCCATTATTTTTAGCAAGGTCATCAGCTCTTTGTAAAACTTTAAGGAGTTCGGCAGAAGAATAAATTGTTCCTCCGCCATCAACTTGTACTTTTGGAATTTTATTTAATTCTACTTGTACTTGATCAGCTAAAATATTTAAGTTACCTCCGCTATTATTAATAAGCGTTCTGATAATCCCAGTATCTTCATTAAAAAGACTAGCTAATAAGTGCAAAGGTAATATTTGCTGATGATCATTTTTAGCAGCAATATGTTGACAGTTTGTTATCGCTGATTTAGCATGTGCAGTAAATTTATCAATATTCATATAAATAATATATTTTAATTAATAAGATTAAAATTTTTTAATAGATATTGTTTATATAATTACTTTAAAATTATAATACAAGGGTATATACCTTTAATACTTCAAGATTTGGCAAGCCAAATTTCGGGATTCGTCTTTGCTCACGTAGTTTATCTACGTTCCGCAGACTCACCGCTTATTTGACTTACCAACTTTTGAAGTATTTGCGGTATACTCGTTTTATTTGAAAAATTGACGGCGACGTCCTACAGGTGCTGAGGTACTCACGTAGTTTATCTATGCTCCGTTCCTCGTGCTTATAAACTTCTTGCTCTTTTCCAAATAAAACTTCGTCTACTATCTAACTAAACTAAATATTAATATATAAAGCTTTCACTATGTCCTCATTAAAAGAACAATTCGACGCAGATAAATATTTTCTCATAACACAAACAAATGAATTTTTAGCAAATAACAAACAAGATCCTCTACATACAAACAGAGATGAAGTTAGAGAAGCAGTTAAAAGCGGTAATTTTACTGAAGCATTACAAAAACTTGAAATTTTACGTGAAGAAAGAACCGGTATAACACTTACTAAAATTGATCCGTTGATAGAAGGTACAACACCGATAATAATTCGTGATGCACGAAATGCTAAAGATCCTCGAGAGCTTGGAACGGAAAGCTTTGAGATGCAATATTTAAATGTCATAAGAGCAGCAATAGACATAGCTGAAATCGAAGGAAAACCGGAAGCACTTAAAACAGAATTAAAAAAACAAGCAGTAGATTTTATTGATAGCTTTCATAAAGATAATGAAAAAAATTCTCAAATGCAGATCTCTCCTAATGTAAAGGATAAGATTAATGATATAGCCATACTGCTAGAAAATAATGGCATTAAAGAGGTGCATAAAAAGCTAAATGTAGCAAAAGATTTTCAGAATTTTAATGATGAACATTGTAATATAGCAACGCTCTCAAATATTAAAGATAAAAATGGTAAAGATCATACTGTTATTGAGGCAGAAGTAGCACTAAAGGGTATAACTGATGAGCAAAAAGCAGAATATCAGAATAGAGCCGATAAAGATTGGTTCAAGAAAATGCCTAGTTGGGAAAGACAGTTAGTTAATAAATATGCTGAAACAATCAAAGAAGGTGAGCATGTTATCCCTACTCAATTGCGTCAAATAGTAGGAATGAAAAACGCTTTTGAGAAAATTACAGCAATAGCTGAAGAAAATAAACCTATTGAAATAATACATAACTCTAAACATGCAGGAACTCTTGCTTCTATTTCTCGTGATAAAGAATCACAACAAAGAATTACAGATTTAAATACTAAGCAAGCTCAAGAATGGATGGGCGATCATAAATTGCATGCTAATACTTTAAATAGTGGAGCTGCAAATTTTGTAGTGCCGCACCCTGATGCGAAGTTAGTAACTCTTACTAAAAGAGCTATAGATCATGTAGGAGGTCGTTATACTAATACAGCGTTTAATAAATTTAGAAAAATCGCAGGTTTTAATCATTTTGGTGGTACAAAAGAACAACTTAACGATTTGGCTAATAATTTACCAAAAGAAGCTAACTTCAAAGATATTGCGACCCATTTAAAACCACGTGGTAAATTAGAAAGATTATTTGGTATTAATAAACCAAAAGGTGATCTAAAAATAATGCTGAATACAGAATTTAATGCAGGTAGGTTATCTAAGCAAGCTCATGAAATATTAACTAATGCAGCTAGTTTAAAACAAGATATAGAAAAAGCTGACGCAATTTTTTATAGAGGTGCAGATAAAGAAAATATAAGTAGTAGCATTTCACGAAAATTAAATTACTTAAGCAACCAAATCTCAAATTCTAATGACTCTATTTTTAAAGATGTTCCAAAGCACGAAACGCTTACTATGTGTGCAAGTGGTAAGGATCGTACAGGTCTTGCCGAACATGACCAAACTAGTACTGCTATAGCTAATAGATTAGGAATAGAAGTAAAAGCTGCTGATGAACAGCTTTTAAAAGCAGGTCATACTGCTGGTCAAGCTGGCGGAGTTTATGCGGGTGGTGCTACAATCGGATGTTATGGTACATTAAAAGTGACGGCACAAGGTTTTCCTGAATCTAGACAAGAATCATTAAAAAGTATGATTGAGCCATCGGGAGCTAATAATAAAATTAAGAAACTTGAAAAAGGTCAGGTAATTAATGAACCAGTAGAGCAGAAAAAAGCTAAAGAAACGCCTAATCCGTATCAAACGACAAATTATGAAATAACTGCAAATATACAAACACCTTCTGTTGTGGTAACTACTCCAAAAAATGAACTAACTGAACTAACTGAACTAACTGAACTAATACCGGATTTAAATAAAGCTCAACAAAAAATAATATATAATCCTAAAGTGGAATTAGGTAATGGAGAAAAAATTACTTCTAATGTTACATTTGCACAAAAAGTAAATCAACGTAATAAAGATAATAATATAGGGAGGTAATAATGTCGCATTTAGCAGTTGTAACAGGTGGTACTAGAGGAATAGGAGAGTCTATTGCCAAAGAATTAAAAAATAACTGTTATTGCTAATTTTTTTAGTAATCATGAAGCTGCAAAAGCTATGGAAGAGCAATATGGTATCAAAACAAAACGTTGGAATGTTGCAGATTTTGAAGATTGCAGAAGAGCGATAAAAGAAATTGAATAGGAATATAAACAGCCGGTAAGCATTTTGGTTAATAATGCCGGAATTACCAAAGATAAAATGCTGCATAAAATGAGTCATCAAGATTGGAACGATGTAATTAACGTTAATCTCAATTCTTGCTTTAATATGTCAAGTAACGTAATCGAGCCGATGCGAAATCAAAATTACGGTCGTATAGTAAATATCAGCTCAATCAACGCCCAAGCAGGACAAATCGGGCAGACTAATTACTCTGCTGCTAAAGCTGGAATTATTGGCTTTACTAAAGCCTTAGCACGTGAAACTGCTTCTAAAAATATCACGGTTAATTGTATAGCTCCTGGATATATTGCAACGGAAATGGTAGGAGCAGTACCTGAAGATGTGCTTGCAAAAATCGTTAATAGTATTCCGAAAAAAAGATTAGGGCAACCTGAAGAAATCGCAAGAGCAGTAGCATTTCTAGTTGATGAAAATGCCGGTTTTATTACGGGTGAAACTATCTCAATCAATGGCGGTCATAACATGCTATAAATAATTTAATGGATTTTAATATGAGCAAAGAAAGGGTAAATCCAGTTAATGATGACGGAGAATATCAGGAGTTTGATACAACAGAAGGTATAAAATTTTTTCTGACAAAAGGGACTAAATCTTACAGAAAAAAAAAATATAAAGAAGCACTTGAACAATTTGAATATGCTAAAAAATTAGACGCAAATCATGAAAATATATTTGAACGGAAAAAACTTGTCCATCATTGTGACTATAAGTCGGGTTTAGTCTATAATAAGCTGGCTCAGAAAGAAGTGGAGCCAGTTCAACGAAAGCAATATTATGAAACAGCCGCATATTGCTTTGAAGAGACACAAACAAACTTTCGGAAAGATATATTTAATGAGCAAGATCTAAACCAGCTTATAGCAACAGCATATAATAACGCTGGTAATGAAGAAAAAGCATTACAATTTTTACAAAAGACTAGATTATATAAACTTGCACAAGAATTAGGGCAAAAGAATTCACAAGAATTAGTTATAGCTAATCCAATCCAAGATAATGATAATATATCGCCTCAAATTATACAAGAAGCAATTCGTCATTTATTTTTAGAACAGCAAAGACAAAATATAGTACAACAAGAACAAGGACAAAGAATTGGTGCATTAGAACAAGAAATTGATAAGATAAAGAAAATGTTATCTAATGCAAATATTGATACTATAGATGGCATTAATACACAAATAAAAGAGCTAGAGAAGAAAGATTCCGATTTATATAAGTATTATAAGCATTTTCTTTCAGGGTTGCGGTCTATATATTTGGCTTCTTGTATTACTAGTAGTGATGCAGTAGTAGTAAATGTTGGGCATATGGAGCGTACAACTTCTATTGAAAAAGGAATATGTATTGTGTTAGATATGGTTGCGGCGGGATGGTTTAAACCTTTTGTAACTGGAGGACTTTCGGTTTTTCATGATATTGCTGATAATATTTATAACTCACGTGTGGAAAGTAAGGTATCAGAGGTGCTTAAGAAGTTTTATATGATAGCCGGTAAGCAATATGATGAAAATATGGATTTTGAATGGCATTTGAAACAAATAGCATTGTTTTATACTGAGTTAAGAAAAGATGAGATTTTAAATATAGGACCAGAAAATAGTAAGGATAGCTTTTGGAATTTTTGTAAACAAAAAATTCTGCCTATACAAAATAGATTTTTTAAAAATAAGGATAAAGGAGATGATCCTATAGTAAAATTAGCCTTTAATGATATTGCGTCTTTGATAAATTATATAGAGTATAATGCTGATGCGATGGTAAAGGAGTCTACACCATTTTTAGCTCAAATTGGCAGCAGAGTAAAAACCAAATTAGGAAAAACATGGGAAGAAGTAGTAAAAAGTAATCCTGCTAATATTGTAGAATATAAATTCTCACAAATAGAAAATAATTTATCTGAATTTAACACTATAATTCAAAAAATGAAGCTAGGGCAATGGGCTAGTCTTCCATTATCTTATATTTCAATTAATCCTTGGTCTTTATATTTTTTAAAGCTTTCTTGGTCAGGTGAACAAAGAGGAATTAATCATTTTTGTAATAAGGAATATTATAAAAAAGAATGTGAGAAAAAAAATATTCCTTGTGAAGAACAAGATTTAAATCATTTTATGTTATTGCTATTATATAAAATGTGTAAGCTTAATGATGAAAATATCCGTACTTTAAAAAAGGAAATTAATGATAATAACGAGAAACATGGAAGTATGGAAATAGTCATAGATGAATTGATTGGAGTTCAGGGACCTTATGAAAAAAATATTCATAATTTTGCAAAAAAGAATAAAGATATAATTGAATTAGCAAGAACTCAGGCTCCTCAATTATTTGTTACAGAACGTAATATTGATTTATGTATTCAAGATGAAAAGCACAAAAAAGATGCAAAGGATATACTAAAATTAAAATCTTCAGACCAATTTGTTGAAAGTTGCTTAAAAAGAGTATGTCCTAAGCTAGATGAGTATAGAAAGGCTCAAGCTGAAAAAGCTAGAATGAATATAAAATATGAAAATGTAGGCGTAGATGGTGTGATGGCTTTTGAGATATTTAAACATACTGATGAGTATAATGAGGTCTTAAATTTAGGTAATGTGTAAGTATGAGTACTATATACCATATTCTTGATCACGTTCCTGCTATTTATAAAGAGGATATGGAAATAGAGTATGAGAATTTAGCAATGCAGATAATTAAGTCGGGAAAGCTAAGAATAGATACCGATGATTGTTGCAATTTTGCAAGATTTAGTGACCCTGCTTTTAATATTAGTATGATGGTTAGCAAAGAAGAGCTAACAGATCCACATTTAATCCCTGAAACCACAAAACTTTTCCAAAATCTATATAGAAATTCTGCTACCGATCAAAAAATAAAATCTGTCTTCGATAATCTAAAAAAACAAATCCATAAACTACAGCCAGTCAAAAAAGAAGTAATGGAAATGTTAGCCCGTATTTTTGTACAATCTGCTCACCCGATCGTCATAAGATGGTTACTTCTTGATAAAACAGAAATATTTATAACCTACTCTCATAATATTGGCGATATGATGGATATGGTTAACTGGCAGAAAGTAGGCGGTAATAGTGGAATGCAAAGCACTAACGGCAAAGATGTGGCTATTTTTGTCTCATGTGGTGGTAACCCTTTTGCTGAAAATAGTAAGGATCACCCGATTTATGGTGGTGGCTTTGCTGCTGTTGCAAGATTGCAGATTATAGCAGCTCAAGAACTTGGGCATTTTGCTGATATAAAAAGGGATAATAAAGGCAGGCAAATCACCCGCCATTCGGCTAATTTTTCTGGCACTAAAGCAACGGATAATGCACGTATTGCTCGTAAAAAAGATATAGAACATTGCCGTAATTTACTGCATAAACTGCTTATAGCAGGCATGAAAAAGCAGCTAGATTATGAGACAAAGCTTAAATTTTATCATGCTAATAAAGTAAGTGGTTTAAAAATTCTAGCAATAAATTTCATGATTTTTATATATAAATTTAAGCTTTTAAGATATAGCAATAAACATGGTTTAGTTTTTGTCAGGAAATTTAAATCGGATAAATATATGGCATTAATGATTGATGCTATGTTTAAAGATATGCAAGCTAATCTATCACCGTCAGCTGATGTATATAAAAATAAAAACCCTGAAATTGAAGAGGCAGTAGCCTGCATTGAAGCACTAGCACGAGTACCTCAGCAAGTAATGAAGTGGGGATATCTAACAACAAAGGAAACTATGCATGAGCTTTATAAAATATATTATAATGAGGTTATTCCGTCATTAATCACTAGCTATGACGCAGTAACCGGTGAGAATTATAAACGTAGTTTAAAAAAAGCTAAAGTCAGCTTATTAGCTAAAATAAATATTTTTAACAAGAAAAAATTAGTACTAAAACCAGTTAGAGAATTATAGTTCGTTGTAATAAAAAATTCAATCTTTAATTGAAATAATTGTAATAATGATATATTTATAGTGCAACATATCATTATTACTTATGTCCCAGAAGCCTAAACACGACGAAATTATCCGAAGTGCGTTTGAAAACCCTTTAGTTTCTAAAGAGTTTTTTGAGATGCATTTACCTCCCCATATACAAAATTTGATTTCCTTTGAAAAGCTGAAAATGGAAAAAGACAGCTTTGTAGATAAAAGACTTAAGAAATCTATAGTAGATATTTTATTTTCTGCTAAGTTTGGAGAGAAAAAGGGCTATTTATATCTACTTTTAGAACACCAAAGCACACCTGAGTATAAAATGGCTTTGAGGTTATTTCGGTATATGTTTAAAATCGCCGAATATCATAAGAAATCAACAAAAAGCAAAAAATTTCCTTTTATATATCCATTAATATTTTATAACGGTGTACAAAAATATAATGCTCCACGAAATCTATGGGAATTATTTGAGAATAGTGAACTTGTAAAATCTACATGGAGCGGTGATTATCAATTAATCAATGTACATGATATTCCGGACGAAAAATTGAAAGAAAAAGCATGGTCTGGGATTTTGCAATTTTTTATGAAGCATATTCATGAGCGTGATTTATTAAAAAGGTGGGAAGAAGTAGCTGATCTTTTGCCTAAATTTGCTAAAATAGATATTGGTATTGAGCATATAGAACTAATTTTATGCTACACTTTGACCAGAATTAAACAAGATGATATAATAGAAGTAGAAAAACTACTTCAATCAAAATTAAATCCTAAAAAAAGAGAAAACGTTATGAAAAGTATAGCTCATCATTGGATACAACAAGGTAGAGAAGAAGAAAAAGCTATTATGCTAAAGAAAATGCAAGAAGAAAAAGTTATAATGGCAGAGAAGGTACAAGAAGAAAAAGTTATGATGGCAAAGGAAATGATGAAAGAAGGGTTTTCTTTAGAGTCTGTTATAAAAATTACAAAATTGTCTAAAGAAGATTTAGAAAAATAAATATTATGAGAAGTATAGCATACCATTAGATGTAACAATGCTAGCTAATGTTAAAATTTTTTGTTAGTTTGAGTAAATAATGCATCTAGCGTGCCGTTTTCGACAATTTTTTTACATTGTTCATATAAATCAAAATCGTCATTTAATATATCGTCATAGTTTGTATATAAATAGTTAATAAACGCAATAGAATCTTTTAACGCTAACTGCACGGCTTTATTATCTTTATCGCAACTCTCTATAATTTCGGGGAGTAGAATATTTCTTGTCTTATCATAAATCATATTTCCTGCTTCTTGTACACAAGCTTGAAACTTTTGAACGAGGGAATTAGGTTGAGATATTTCTTTAGGGTTTATTATTTCGTTTTTACGTGCGTGGGTTATAGTGATAGCTATTTTCTTAAAATAATCCTCTACATCTTGCATTCCGATTTTATGGCGAAGAATATTATTTATACTAATTATTTCATTCTTAAGTTTTCTATCTTGTCTTTTTTCTAACCAAACACAAATTATATCTTCTATTGTATCAGTTATAAAGTCTGCTATAGCTCCAACAAAAGGTAAATCTTTAATTACTGGATTGAAAAATTTTATTCCAAACAATATTATTCTTTCTCCTATAGTTTTTTTAATATTATTTTTAAAAAACTCAGTTTCTGCAATACCGCAAGCTTTTAAAATATTTTTTGTATTCCAAAAAAGTGCATTACAATAATTGTATAATTTAGGATTCTCTTCTTTTAATCTTTCAACTTCCCTATTGATTTCTGCTTTATTTGTAATTCCGCCATCTTTTAAATCTTTCCCGAGATCATCTATTATTTCTTCATGTGTATCTAATCTTTTATCTGTACCTGCATTCAGTAGTTTAAAATTAGAAGTTTGTAACTCTACTTTTTCATCTTGTATTATGTTCTTTACATTTTGTAAAAAACTCTTACCCTTCTCGTTTACTAGCTCACATCTATTAAAATTAAATATTTTATTCTTAATAAAGCACGGAATTAATTTTTCAGATTCTAGCTCTTCAAATATTTGTTTTCTTATTTCGTTACTAATGTAAGGCGGATAAATAGTTGCGACGTTCTCAAAATTATTATTATTAAACTTATATATTAGATGGTTTCCAAAAACATTTCTTTTTTCTAATAATATTACGGAATTATCCTTAATGTCTCTTACATAAGATAAAAGGGATGCTTCGGTAGGAAGTTTTGTTTTTTCGTATGTAATACTATTTACTTCCATAATATCACTCGCCGCTATCTTAAGTCCTAATCCCTTACTTTGAAATAGCGGCTTATGCGTTTTATACTGCTCAGCTAACGGATCATCAGTTGCGGCAAGTAACATAGTAGCAAACTCCTCTAAGTTATCATTTTTAAATATTTCATAGCGTCTATCTTCAAAGATTATCTCGCCTGCTATTTTTTTGTGATCTTTATTAACTGCTACTGTAAAAGTAAAATGGTAGTTTTTTACACAGTTTAAAATAAACTGACTTTCTAGCTGATTTATAACCCCACTCTTTAATATAGTTTTACATATTTCCTTTAAAAATACTCGTGTTTCAGTTATATTCGGCAATTCCTTAAAGCATCCATTAAACCACTTTATCATTTTAGGGTTTTTTCTTTTCTCATATTCTTGAGTGATATGGTTGGTTATTTTGTTTAAGACAAAGGTTGCATCTGTGTGTAGATGATTGTCATAAGAATCTTTAGCCTCAGCCCACTCAATAATTTTTAGTAGTTCATTAATCGGCTTATAACTTGATTTATCAAATAGTGCTGACTCTGCCACCTCAATTAAGCTTATAGCAGCTGCATAATTAATTTTATCTTTATCATCTATAACTCTCACTTTTAAAAAAGTGAAAGCTTTTAGAGCTAAGCTTGAATTTATTTCTACTATCTTTGCTATACTTCTAATAGCATAATTCTCAATATTATAAGTGTTGAGAGTTGTAATTATCTCTCTTAAAAAAGTGAATGCTTGCTGAGCTAAACTTGGCATTATTTTTACTATTCCTATTATACTTTCAGCGATTATGGGCTTAAAATATGAGTAAGTTTTAGGATTTGTAATTGCTGTTTTTAAAAAGATAAATGTTGCATGAGTAGGTTTCATTTTTGCTATTACTGCTATACCTCTAATAGCTTCAGATTTAATATTGTAATTATTTTTAGGAGTCATATTTACTCTTTTTAAGAAAGTAACTGCTTCTTCGGCTAAGTTTGGCATCGCTCTTACTATATTTGATATATTGTTAGTAGCTATAGACCATAATATATGGATCATTTTTAGAATCTGTAATTACTATTTTTAAGAAAATAAATGCCTCTTGTGCTAAACTTGGTACTTCTTCTACTATTTCTAGCAAACTTTCAATAGCTTTAGCATTAATATTATAGTCAACGTCAGGATGTATATTTGTAATTATTGCCTTTGAGAAAGTGAATATTTCTTGAGTTAAGTTCGGCATCGCTCTTACTATTTCTACTATACTTTCAATTGCTTTAGATTTGACCTCATATTTATAGTTAGAATTTATAATTATCTCTTTTAAGAAAATAAAAACTTCTTGAGTTAAGTTTGGCATTGTTCGTGTTATCGATACTATACTTTCGATGGCTTTAGACTTAGAATTATCATAAATTTTAGAACTTATAATTATCTCTTTTAAAAAAATAAATGCTTCGTGTGTTAAACTTGGTTCTGCTGTTACTGGTACTAATATGTTTCTAATCGCTTCAAGTCTTATATTATCCTCACCATTAGAACTTAGAATTATCTCTTTTAAAAAAATAAATGCTTCGTATGCCAAACTTGGTGTCGTTCTTACTATTTTTGCTATGTTTGTGATAGCTTCAGACTTAAGATTATATCTGGTATTAGGATTTACAATTAGTTCTTTTAAAAAACCAAATGCTTCTTGTATTAAGCTTGGTATCATTTCCATTATCTCAGTCAAATTTCTAGCAACTACATGCTTGACTGTATTATCAGGATTTACAAATAGTTCTTTCAAGATAATAAACGCTTCTTGAGTAGGCATTGCTTTTGCTATCTCAAACAAGCCAGTAGCAGCTACAAACCTAAGTTCATATTTAGGGTTTACAAGTAGCTTTTTTGAAATATTAACTGCCTTTTGAGTAGGCATTACTATTAATACCTCAGTTAAAACTGTAATAATTAAGGTTTTATTTAAGAACTTAATTTTTAGTTTTTGTATTTTGTTGAATACTTCTTCACTCAAACCAGGTATAAAAATTATTGTTTTTGCTAATATTATTTTTATATATTTATTTAATACTTCTTTATTTAACAATAATATTATCTTTCTTGAGCTTTCATGTACTACTTTCTTATCTATTGTCTCATCTAATATTTGTGCTAATTTTTGTAATACTAACTTCTGTAATTGTGTATCTCTAATTTTTAATAAGCAAATTAATCTTTCATAAACTTTAGTTTTATTGCCCCATTGATTTCTATTTGTTAGAGCGGTTATTATTTCTACAGCTGTTTTAAATTCCTGAAAGTTAGCTTTTCCATTTTGTAATTTTTCATTTACTGCTTCAACTATCTTTTCTGATAAATATCCGCTATCTATTATATGTTGTTCCCAGATTGTAATATCTCTTAATAAAATATCGTCTATTAAATTTTGGATTTGTTTTAAATGCGGTATTCTATTATTAAATTCACCCTTGATTTTGCTTTGAGCTAATAAGTGCATTAACAATATAATTTTCTTTTTGATGTCTAACTCTAATATCTCATTAACATTGCAAGTTGCAGATTCCCAAAATATTTCTATTAATTCTTTACTATCATCATTACTTGCTATTCCGGCTAAAAACTTTAAAGTCATTAGATATTTTGGTTCGTTTCTATGCTCACCTATAAAAACTTGCTGCTTTGCTTTTAGTATAATTATCTAATAATTGATTTTTTAAATGACGGGCGGCTAAAAATTCTTGAAAGGTTAAGTGAATAAATTGATAATTTTGTCCCTCTCTTCTTAATAATCCTTGTTCTATAACTTCGTCTATATCTAGGGTGTTTTTTTTGCTTTCTACTAATTTACTTTCTACTAACTTTCCTCTTGTGCTAAGTGATTCATAAGCTATTTGCTCTAAAAAACTCATTATATTTTTTAAATGATTATTAGCCTCTGTTTTATTCTTATATTTATGCCTGTTTTTTGCTAAATGCCTATTATTAAGCCAGTTTATTATTTCACTATATAAACGACTGATATTAAAATTTTCATTACTAGTTGTTTGAAGATTTTGCCTTATTTCTTGATCACTCCAAATTAAACATATTATTGCCGTATTAATCGGTGCTTCACATATTTCTTTTATTTGGCTATGAGTATCTAAAAAGCTTTTTAATGGTGTTCCAAATTCTTTATCATATTCAAAACTCTTATATACATATTTCTTTATCCCTTCGCTATCCCATCCCGTATTTTCTACCTTGCGTTCAAACTTATTGTTAATATTTTCTGTGATTGCATTAGGTCTAGAGCTCATTATTACGTTTTTATACTGAAATACTGCCTCCATAATATCTCGGTAATCACGATTATCTTGGGATAAAAATGCTACTTCATCGTAACCGTCAAGCAATAATAATACTCTATCTTTGTTGCTTATATTGATTATTTCGTGCGGTTCTATATTTTCTAAATTCAAGCAATAATGAATGAAACAGGCTAGTTTGTTTTGACGTAGCTCCTTAGCTTCGTATTCTCTACTCCAATTTTCATTTAGTAATTCCTTTAACTTAATTCTAAAGACATAATCAAATTTATCATTCCATAAATTATCTTTGCCCCATTTATAAGATAGATAGTGCATTAACGTAGTTTTGCCTATCCCTGCCCCACCTAGTAACAGCACTTTACCGACATCCGCTTGTATTCTGTTTATTGATTCGGCTATATACTTTATTTCCGATTCACTTTTATTAGGTATATTTCTATAAAGTAGATTCAGCTTATTTTCTTCTTCGATTAGTGGCTTAATTATATCATTAATTATTTCTTCTCTAACTTGATAATTCTTTTCAAGTAGCTCTCTTATCCTATTTTCTACATCTATAGCTTTAAAAATATTTTCTATTTCTACCGGTTTCTTTTCGCCGGTAACTTTATCATGTAATGCTGCTTTGACCGAGTCATTATCTTCGCTAAGTAATATCTGTAATTTTATATAATACTCGTCTAAAGATAAGGCTTTAATTTGCTCATCCTCTATTAGCTTCGGTAAAGTATCTTGGAAACTATATAGAGTTTTTAACACGTTAAAGGCTTTGGTTTTTTCTTGCATATTTAGTAAATTGTTAAAAAAATCTTTAGAATTATATCAGATATAAATGCAAATTTAAATTGTAAAATCTTAAACTTATTCAAGTTTTGTAAATTATTGATATGTAATGGTTTGGCAATTCTAATTTCTTAACCTACTTATGTCTGGTTTACAAAAACTATTGCATATTTTGGCTCTATAGTTTATTTTGATTAGCAAACTAATATGCTGAATTATTTATAAATAACGGATTATTACAAATGGCAACTACCATATTAAAAAATGAAGGGCTAGATTTTCATATTAAAATTTCAACTCCTTTAAGTGAAATAGATAATGATATTCAAAAAGAGCTGGTCGACTTAACAAAAAAGGTCAAAATAGCAGGTTTTAGAGCTGGTAAAGTACCTATTGCAATTGTTGAGAAAAAATATGGTGCTTCTGTCAGAAATGATATAATAGAAAAAAGAATCAATGATTCAGTAAATCATGTTATTAAGGAGCATAATTTAAATATTATCGGCAGACCAAAGATTGATGATTTGCAAAACGAACCTAATAAGCCTTTAGAATTTACAATAAAAATGGAATTATTGCCTAAAATTGATATTCCAGATTTAAAGAAAATATCTATAAATCGTCCGAAATTAGAAGTAAGCCCTGATGATGTTGAAGAACAACTCAAAAAGCTTGCGGAAATGATGAAAAGTTATACCAAAGAAAGTAAAGCAAAAGCTAAAGATGGTGATCAAATTACCATGGATGCAGTTGGTTATGTTAAAGATGAGGCTTTTGAGGGTGGCAAACTTACGGATTTTAAAGTAGTTATTGGTAGTAATGCACTTATTCCTGGTTTTGAAAAGCAATTAATAGGTTCTAAAGCTGGTAGTGAAGTAGAAGTTAATGTAACTTTCCCTGAAAATTATCATGCTAAAGATTTAGCTGGTAAGGATGCTCGTTTTGTAGTCCAGGTTAAAGCTGTTCATACTGCAGAACCTACAGTTATTGATGATGAGTTTGCTAAAAAATTCCAAAGCAATAGCCTTGAAGAGCTACGCACTCACTTTACCAAAAAAATAGAAAATGAGTCGGAAGAAGCTATTTCTACTATCATGAAAATGAATTTATTTGATCAGCTAGAAAAATTGTTAGATTTTGACGTGCCTGAATCTTTATTAGATCAAGAAAAAAATATCTTGAAATCTGAAACTGACAAAAGCGAGCAAGATGATTCTGTATTCAAAGATAAATCCCCAGAACAAGTAAAAGAATACTATGATAAATTAGCATTACGTCGTGTTAGAATTGGGTTAATGCTTGCAGAATATGCAAAAGATAAAAATTTACAAGTAGAGCCTGATGATCTTCGCAGAATTATTATGCAGCAAGCACGTAGCTTTCCTGGTCAAGAAAATATGTTGTTTGATTTTTATAAAAATAACCCTAGAGCTGTTGAGCAGCTTAAAGGACCTGCGTTAGAAGAAAAAGCGGTACAACATATTTTTGATAATGCAGTAAATCTCAAAGAGAAAAAATATAACAGAAAAGAATTAGAAAAATTATTAGAATCAGAAGAGCAACGCATTACTGCTATGTAATAATTTTTATTTACTTCCTGTCATAGCATCAATTTGGTGACCCAAAAGTTTTGGGTTGCCCCACTCTTTCACAATGACGATATCACATAAGCCCTATAAACTTATTTACATAAACAAATAATCTATGTTATAATAATCTAGCTAATCTAGACATGTAGGAGCTTAAATATGAATAAATGGCAATTACACGAAGCAAAAAATAAGCTAAGTAATATTGTTGATACAGCAATGCAAGGTACACCTCAATGTATTACAAAAAGGGGAGAAGAAGCAGTTGTAGTTATTAGTATGAAATACTATGAACAACTTACTAAACAAAAGCTTGATTTCAAAGAATATTTATTAAGTATACCTAAGACAGATGATTTAGTTATTGAAAGAGTACAAGGAAAGGCAAGAGATTTTGAATTATGAAATATTTATTAGATACTAATGTTGTATCCGAAATCCAAAAGAAAAAACCCAATCCTCAAGTAGTAGCATGGTTTTCAGTTGTTCATTATAGTCAATTACATATAAGTTGTATTACTATTGGTGAAATAAGAAAAGGTATGCTAAAATTATCCAAAAATGATTCAGTAGCAAGTCTAAAATTAAAAAAATGGTTAGAAGAACTAATCATAGATTATAATGAAAGAATTCTTAATATTGATAAAGAGATATGTGAAGAATGGGGTGAATTAATGAGTATAGATGGTACTAATGCGATTGATGCTTTAAATAGCTGCACAAAGCAAAACAAAACAATATGATATTAGTTACTAGAAATACCAAGCATTATAATATGTTTAATATCAAAATATTCGATCCTTTTAATTGATCAAAATTTTCTTTCCCGATAACAACGCCTTATGAAAAAACTATCATTTCAGCAAATTATACTAACCTTGCAGAATTATTGGCAGGATTATGGATGTGCGATTTTGCAGCCTTACGATGCCCATGTTGGAGCTGGTACGTTTCACCCTGCAACAGTACTTCGTTGTCTCGGGTCCAAGCCTTGGTCTGTCGCTTACGTGCAGCCGTCAAGAAGACCTGGGGATAGCAGGTATGGCATGCATCCTAATAGAATGCAGCATTATTACCAATTTCAAGTTATCTTAAAGCCCTCACCCGACAATATTCAGGAGCTATATCTTAAAAGTTTGGAATGCTTAGGGATAGATTTAAAAGCTCATGATATTAGATTTGTTGAAGATGATTGGAAATCACCAACGCTAGGAGCTGCAGGGCTTGGCTGGGAAGTATGGTGTGACGGTATGGAAGTGTCGCAGTTCACTTATATGCAGCAAATTGGCGGTATTGAATGTAAACTCGTTGCCGGTGAAATTACTTACGGCTTAGAGCGTCTTGCTTTATATATTCAAGGCATCGATGAGGTAAAAGAACTTGATTGGAATGGTCAAACAGGTGAAAAAGCCTTAAAATATGGTGAAGTTGATTTTGAGGCTGAGCGGCAATTTTCAAAGTTTAATCTAGAGTTTGCCGATAGCGAAATGTTACTGCGGCATTTTAAAGATAGTGAAGAACAATGTGAGCGGCTAGTAGAAGCAAACTTGCCGTTACCTGCTTATGATTATTGTCTTAATGCAAGCCATTATTTTAACTTATTGAATTCACGTGGAATAATTAGCGTAACCGAGCGTGCTTCATATGTTTTAAAAGTGCGTCATTTAGCTAAAATTTGTTGTATGAAATGGTTGGAGATGAGCGGTGAGTGAATTATTATTAGAGCTATTTAGCGAAGAAATACCGGCTTTTATACAAAAAGATGCAGAAGAGGGGTATTTAAGCATTTTCACCAAAATTTTTGAAGAGAACGAAATATTTGCAAAAATACAAGTATTTTCAGGACCTCGCAGGATAACGCTGTATGCTACACATTTGCCGAAAGTAACGTTACCAAAAGAAATAGAGATTAAAGGACCGAGTACAGAAGCACCGGAAGCTGCAATTAATGGCTTTTGTAAAGCTCACAATGTTAGCAAATTAGAGCTTTCAACTAAGTTAATTAATAACCAATTATATTATTTCTACATTAAAAAAGTAGAAGAAAGACAAATAAAAGAAATTTTACCTGAAATTATTGTAGAAGCTATTAATAAATATAGCTGGGCAAAATCTATGTTTTGGGGGAATTACAATATAAAATGGATTAGACCGCTACGAAATATTTTATGCATATTTGATAGCGAAATATTACCTCTGCAATTTGGGCATTTAGCCGCTAATAACGTCACTTTTGGGCATCGTCTTACTGATAATAAAAAACTCGAAGTAACTGATTTTGAAGATTATAAAACTAAACTCACAGAAAATTATGTGATTTTAGAAAGATTGAAGCGAGAAGAAATAATTAAAACTAGTTTATTAGAGCAAGCAAATTCTCATAATTTAACCATAAAAGAAGATTTAAGATTAATTGAAGAAGTAGCAGGGCTTAGCGAATTTCCGGTAGTATTATGCGGAGCAATACCGCAAAAGTTTTTAGAGTTGCCCAAAGAAGTGCTAATTTCTTCAATGCGTACTCACCAGAAATATTTCTGTTTATTTGACAGATCAGAAAATTTTGCCCCATATTTCCTTTTCGTTAGTAACGGGCAGTTTGCCAATAGCAAGCTAGTCGTACAAGGTAACGAGAAAGTATTATCGGCAAGGCTTTCTGATGCTTTATATTTTTACAAGCAAGATATATCTAAAACTTTAGAAGCAAATTTAGAAAAGCTTGCAGCTGTAACATTTCACACAAAGCTTGGTAGTTTAAAGGAAAAAGTAGAGCGTATTACTAATATTTGTAAATATATCGATCCGGATAATAAAGATTTAATTACGGCAGCTAAACTTTGTAAAAGTGATCTTGTTTCTGAAATGGTTGGAGAATTCCCTGAACTACAAGGTATTATGGGTTATTACTATGCAAAACATGAAAACCTAAATGAAGAAATAGCCGTAGCAATCAGAGATCATTATAAGCCGCAAGGTTTGAGTGATAGCGTACCGGTTGGTAATGCTGCTTTGCTTGCGATTGCGGATAAATTAGATAGTTTAGTAGGTTTAATGATAGCTGGTGAAGCCCCAACAGGTTCCGGTGATCCATATGCGTTAAGACGTCAGGTATTAGGCATAATAAGAATAATAATTGAGAATAAATTAGAGCTGAATTTAAATAGTTTAATTGATTTTTCTTTGAAATTATATTCATCTGATAAAGATAAGGATTTAATAATATCGTTTTTTGAGGAAAGAGCGAAATTTTATTTTAAAAATGAATATGATATTTCGCTAATTAATGCTGTTCTTGATTTAAATTTAGCAAATATAAAATTTAAGCTTGATGCGTTGAAAGAGTTTTTAGAAAAAGAAGACGGAAAGCAATTATTAAATGCTTATAAACGAGCAAGTAACATACTTGGAAGCCAAAATATTGATGGTGCTGTTGAGCCTAGTCTATTTAATACTCAACCTGAAAAGGAATTATTTGAAGTAACTCAAAAGCTTTCACTGCAAATTGTTGATAAAGATTATGATAAGGCATTAAATCTATTGCAGACTCTATTAACTCCGATTACTAGCTTTTTTGATAATGTACTTGTTAATGATAGTGACCCCAAAATTGCCAAAAATCGTTTGTTAATATTACAAGATGTTTGCAAATTATTTCATAAGATTGCTAAATTTAACCGCTTATGATAAAACAAGCAGTTCAATTTATAACCTCCGGTAAAGTCGTAGTTTTTCCAACCGAAACCGTATACGGAATAGGAGCGGATGCTACCAATCAAGAAGCATGTTTAAAAATCTTTCAATTTAAAAATCGTCCTGCTGTCAACCCACTTATCGTACATGTCTCATCTATAGAGCAAGCAAAAGAAATAGGAGATTTTAATTACATAGCCGAAAAAATAGCAGAAAAATTTTGGTCTGGTCCTTTGTCTATAGTTGTTCCGTTAAAAGAAAATGCAAATGTTGCAACGGCAGTTACGGCAGGACTTAAAACTATAGCAATTCGTATACCATCCCACCCATTAGCATTAGAACTTATTAAACAATCTGGAAAGCCAATAGCTGCTCCAAGTGCTAACCCTTCAAATTATATCAGCCCAACTAGGTTAGATCATGTTACAAGGCACTTTAAGGAGAATGAAGAAATTTTCATTCTAACAGATAAAGATTATCAATCTAAGTATGGTTTAGAATCAACTATAGTCGATACTACAGCTGATATACCTACTATTCTTAGAGAGGGGTTTATTACCGCTGAAGTGTTAGAAACAGTACTTGATATTAAAATCAATAAAGCATCGAAAAATATTAATATTAAAGCTCCAGGGATGCTTGAGAAACATTATTCCCCAACAGTATCGATTAGATTAAATGCTACAAACTTAAATGATAAAGAAATTGGATTAAATTTCGGTGATAGCAATCTTAAAGGGGAATATTCATTAAACTTAAGTAGTAAAGGCGACCTTACAGAAGCAGCAGCCAATCTTTATGCCTATTTGAGATTATTAGATGATTATGCTGCTGCTCATAATATAGAACATATAGCGGTTGCTCCTATACCTACTATAAATATAGGTGCTGCTATCAACGATAGATTAAAACGTGCTGCAAATAACTAATTATTTCTTATCAGCATCTTTATTATCTTTTGCAGTATTATTATCTTTACTATCTTCGGTAGCCATGCTGGAGGAAGATAATCTTTGTTTATATTCTTGTTCTTTTGCTAAAAAATTTTGTGCTTCTTTAGAAAGCTTGTCATATAGTTCACGTTTCTTTTTATTAATGTTAACTATTTCTACCCTATATTTTTGTATTTCTTCACGTATTTCTGGTTTAATAGTACCAGCATAGGCATAAAATTCATCTAGAATTTTTTGGGTTGTAATATCTGTTTTGGTATCTTTTTTTGAAGTATTAGATATAGTATCATCTGCAAAGCCTTTTGAGGTTAACAATAATATTGCAGAAATAGTAATAATTATGTTTCTTATCATATAAGCCTTATTAAAATTTTATCACATAAGTAGATCATGTTTAAATCTGATAGTCAATCAAAAGATATTTTTAAAATTTCATTTAATATTCAGTATAAGGATATAAATATATTTGAAGAATTTTTTACAGAAAAAGTAAGTGCTATTTCTGTTTATGAAGTAAAGTCAAAAACTTTAGAATCACAACCTAAAGATATTTGGTGCTTTGAAATTTATTGTGATAATCAAACAAATTTAGTTTCTTTAAAAAAAGAAGTACAGGAATTAGCAAAACTAAACAATATAGAAATCACTAGTGACATAATTAGTGAAGAGATAGAAAATAGAGATTGGGTAGCACTTTATCAAAACCAGTTAGTACCAATTCAAACAAATCGTTTCTTTATTTGCACAACATTACATCAAGATAAATGTCCCAAAGATAAAACACTTATATTAATTGAAGCTTCTAGAGCTTTTGGTACTGGTACTCATGAGACTACATCAGGATGTATAGAGGCTTTAGAATATCTTAAAGCTATTAAAGCAAATAAAATTTTAGATATAGGTACTGGCAGTGGGATTCTTTCATTTATAGCTGAAAAATTATGGAATGAGGCAGAGATTTTAGCCTGTGATATTGATAATGCATCGGTAGAAATTGCAAAAGAAAATGCTAGCTTTAACAATTCTAATATAAAATTCTATCAAAATACCTCTGAAAATATTTTATTAGATAGCTATTACAATGATAAGTTTGACTTAGTCATAAGTAATATTTTAGCTTTACCTTTAATTGAGTTATCTACCCAGATTAGCAATCTTATGAATAAAAATGGTTATTTAGTATTATCAGGTTTTCTTGATAATCAATTGGAAGATGTTAGAAATGCTTATGAAAAAATAGGATTTGAGGTTAAAGAAATAATTTATAAAAATTCTTGGGTGATATTGATTGTAGCCTATTATAAATAATCATCATATTTGACTTTTCTAACATATTTTAGTATAATACTTATCTTTTTTGAAACAAATAGAAAAATTTAATTTATGAGTACTACGAAAAGCGATAATTATATCTCGGAACTAAGAAAAGTAATTTGGCCTATTGAGAGGTATGAAAACAAAAAGTTTTTGCCAATGGCATTTATGATGTTTTGTATTTTACTAAATTACTCAACACTTCGTTCAATTAAAGACGGTTTTGTAGTAACTGATATAGGAGCTGAAGCAATAAGCTTCTTAAAAACTTATATAGTACTTCCTTCTGCGGTAATTGCTATGATAGTTTACGTTAAGCTATGTGACATTTTAAAGCAAGAAAACGTATTTTATGTAATTACTTCTTTTTTCCTAGCATATTTTGCATTATTTGCATTTGTTCTTTACCCTAATCCTGATTTAGTTCACCCTAATCCTGAAGCTATAGAATCCTTAAGTTTAGCATATCCTAATTTTAAATGGTTTATAAGAATAGTTGGGAAATGGAGTTTTGCATCTTTCTATACTATGGCTGAGCTTTGGGGAACATTAATGCTAAGCTTACTATTTTGGCAATTTGCTAACCAAATTACTAAAACTGATGAAGCTAAGCGTTTTTATTCAATGTTTGGATTGCTTGCTAATTTAGCATTACCTGTAACATCGCTAATTATTGGGTATTTTTTACATGAAAAAACCCAAATAGTAGCAGAGCATTTAAAGTTTACTCCATTATTTGTTATTATGATAATAAGTAGTTTGGCTGTAATACTTACATATAGATGGATGAATAAAAATGTTTTAACTGATCCTAAACTTTATGATCCAGCACTTGTAAAAGGGAAAAAGGCTAAAGCTAAGATGTCGTTAATAGAAAGCTTTAAAATGATATTTACTTCTAAATATGTAGGTTATATCGCATTATTACTTATTGCTTATGGTATTTCTGTAAATCTAGTTGAAGGTGTTTGGAAATCAAAGTTAAAAGAATTACACCCGACAAAAGAAGCTTATACTATGTATATGGGGCAGTTTCAAGCTTATCAAGGTTGGGTTGCTATAGCCTTTATGATTATAGGAAGTAATATTTTGAGGAAAGTATCTTGGTTAACTGCTGCGATGATTACGCCTTTAATGATGCTAATTACCGGTATTGCGTTTTTTGCGTTTATCTTTTTTGATAGTGTAATTGCTATGTATCTAACAGGTATTTTAGCATCAGGTCCTTTAGCACTTGCGGTTATGATCGGTACAATTCAAAATGTTTTAAGTAAAGGTGTAAAATATTCTCTATTTGATGCTACTAAAAATATGGCTTATATTCCACTTGATAAAGATTTACGAGTAAAAGGTCAAGCTGCTGTTGAAGTTATCGGTGGAAGATTTGGTAAATCAGGTGGTGCTATTATTCAATCTACATTTTTTATTATATTCCCGGCATTGGGGTTTGTTGAAGCAACCCCATATTTTGCTTCTATATTTTTTGTGATAGTAATATTGTGGATATATGCCGTTAAGGGATTAAATAAAGAATATCAAGTTTTAGTAAATAATACTGAAAAATAGTATCAATATAAGAAAATAGGTTTTTAAGAGCTTATTTTCTTTGTAATTATAGGATTTATGATATGAGAAATACAAAATCTGAAATTAAAATTCCAAGAACACCATATGTTAAGAAATATAATAGTTGGCGAATAAGGATTTTGTATTCTATCATTATAGGTTATGCAACTTTTTATTTTTGTCGTCAAAATTTTAATATAGCAACACCAGCTATTAGAGAATATTTTGATGTTACAAAAACTCAAATCGGTTGGATATTAACTGCTTCTTCCATAATGTATGGAGTTAGTAAATTTTGTAATGGATTTATCAGTGATAAGACTAATGCTCGGATATTTATGGTTCTGGGGCTTTTGTTCGTTGGTATTATCACTATTCTAATAGGCTTTTCAGATTCTTTATTCCTTATTGGTATTTTGTGGATAGCAAGTAATTGGTTCCAGTCAATGGGCTGGCCTCCTGCTACAAAAATGTTAACTCACTGGTTTGCTTCTAAAGAGCTAGGAACTAAATGGGCAATGGGAGCAATTTCTAACCAAATAGGTGGTGCTCTTGCTATGGTAAGCTGTGGTTACCTGATTGATAAGTTCGGTTGGAGATCTGCTTTTTTTGTACCTGGCGTGGTTGCTTGTGTAGTATCAATTTTTTTATATAATAGACTTCGCAATTCTCCCAAAGAAGTAGGTTTGTCTACAGTTGAAGAATATAAAAATTACCCTCCTGAATTAATAAGCGATTATGGTAAACTGCCAACTGCCGAATTAATAAAAATAGTATTTTGCAATAAATTAATATGGTATGTTTGTTTAGCAAACATGTTTGTATATATAATACGTTTAGGGGTAATTTATTGGGCTCCTACATTTTTAAAAGATTTACGAGGTATAAGTCTTTTAAATGCTGGTTTACAAGTAGGTTTATATGAAATGATAAGTATTCCAGGAGCGTTGATCGCAGGCTTTTTATCTGATAAATTATTTCAAGGAAGACGTGGTCCTGTAAGTACAATATGTATGTTATTACTTAGTGTGTTATTAATCTTATTTTGGAAGCTTCCTATCCAAAGTGAGTTGCTGAGTATAATAATTCTTTCTCTTGTTGGTTTTTTTGTCTCAGGTCCACAACTACTTGTAGGTATTGCCGCAGCTGATTTTAGTACTCGTCAAGCTGTTGGCACAGCTAATGGATTATCAGGGTTGTTTGGTTATTTAGGAGCAGCAATTGCAGGAGTCGGTGTTGGATGGATAAGTGATAATTATGGATGGGATGGGGTGTTTATATTTTTTAGTATTTCTGCTCTTTTAGGAAGTAGCTTATTCGCTTTAACATGGAATTGTTCAGCAAAGAAATAAATTTAATAATTATATAAATAGGTTAAAAATGACAATACAATATACTTTTTCAATGATTAAGCCTGATGCTATAAAAAGGAATAAAATAGGGCAAGTTAATACTTACTTAGAAAATGAGGGCTTAAAAATAGTAGCTCAGAAAATGACAACTTTAACTAAATATGAAGCAGAATGTTTTTATGATGAACATAGAGCAAGACCATTTTTTGATAGTTTAGTTGAATATATTACTTCAGGTCCAGTAGTGCTTCAAGTTCTTAAAGGTATGGACGCTATAACTTTAAACCGTAAAGTTATGGGAGCAACTAATCCAGCAGAAGCTGAAGCTGGAACTATTAGAAAGGATATAGGTGAATCAATTGAAGCTAATAGTATTCACGGTTCTGATAGTGAAAATAGTGCAAAAAGAGAAATTAAGTTTTTCTTTAAAAAATCTGAAATTATAGAATAATTAATGCAAAAATATGACGTAATAGTGATAGGAGGTGGGCATGCTGGTGTTGAAGCTGCTGCTGCCTCTGCACGTCTTGGAGTTTCTACTCTATTAATTACGCCAAAATCAGAAAATTTGGGAGAAATGTCCTGTAATCCTGCAATTGGTGGAATTGCAAAAGGTACATTAGTTAAGGAAATTGATGCACTTGATGGATTAATGGGATATGTTATAGACCAAGCTGGTATACACTATAAAATGCTTAATGAAACTAGAGGACCAGCAGTTTGGGGACCTAGGGCACAAGCCGATAGAAAGCTTTATAAAAAAGCAATGTATCAAATACTAACAAACTACCCAAATTTAGAAATACTATATGCAAAAGTAGAAGATATTGAAATTAAATCTTCAGAAATAAAAGCAGTCATCTTAAATAATGGTAGTAAAATACCATGTCAAAAAATTATATTAACTACAGGTACATTTTTATCAGGGCTAATTCATATTGGATCAAAAAAAATCCCTGCTGGTAGAGTAGATGAAGAACCATCTTATGGGTTATCAAATACCTTAAGAAGAATAGGTTTTAAACTCTCTCGATTAAAAACAGGCACCCCTCCAAGAATTGATGGGCGTACTATTGATTACAGTAAAGTAGAATCACAGCCTGGGGATAAAGTGCCTCGACCTTTTTCAGAATTAACTGATAATGTAAATGTTCCCCAAATAAATTGCTTTGTAACAAAAACTACTACAGAAACGCATAATGTTATCCGAGCAAATCTTGATAAATCTGCAATGTATTCTGGTCAAATAGAGGGAATAGGTCCACGTTATTGTCCTTCTATAGAAGATAAAATAGTTAGATTTAGTACAAAATCAGAGCATCGTATTTTTTTAGAGCCTGAAGGGGTAGACGACCATACAATTTATCCAAACGGAATTTCTACTTCTTTACCTGAAGAAGTACAACATCAATTAATAAAGACTATCCCAGGTTTAGAGAACGCAATAATTTTACGTCCAGGTTATGCTATAGAGTATGATTATATTGATCCACGTGAAATAAGTAGTACACTGGAAACAAAAAAAATAACAGGTCTGTATTTTGCAGGTCAAATTAATGGTACTACTGGGTATGAAGAAGCGGCAGGGCAGGGTATAGTAGCAGGTATTAATGCCGCTTTAGCAGTAAAAAATCAACCACCTTTTATACTAACAAGAGCAAATAGTTATATCGGAGTAATGATAGATGATTTAACATCGTTTGGAACTTTAGAGCCATATCGGATGTTTACTTCACGTTCAGAATATAGATTATCTATAAGAGCAGATAATGCTGATTTACGTTTGACAGAGATGGGAATAAGTATTGGTGTTATATCTGAAAAGCGTAAAGAAATATTTACAATAAAATGCAAAAATATAGAAAGTACAAAATCATTATTAAATACTTTATGTTTAACTACTAGTAAACTCGCTAAAATGGGGATACAAGTTGCACAGGATGGTACATATAAGACTGTGTTGGATTTATTTAAAATACCTAATTTTGATGTTGAGCAAGCTATTAAAATTTTTCCTGTACTCAAAAATGTAGATAATAATATTTTACAATTACTTTATATTGAAGCTAAATATGCTTCATATTTAGTAAGACAATATGCTGACATTAATTTATTCCAGAGTGAGGAAGCTCAATTAATTCCTAAAAACATTGATTATTTTAAAATACCAAGTATATCATTAGAAATACAAGAAAAACTTTCTTATAATAAACCCATTACTATTGTTGCGGCACGACGAATTCCTGGTGTTACTCCTGCTGCAATTACTGCTATTATAATTTATTTGAAGACTAAATATAATGATAGACGTTCCACATGAAGTAATTGAAAAATTACAAATTTTTCAGGACTTAGTACAAAAGTGGAATAAAGCTATTAACCTTATATCAGAAAATAGTACGCAAAATTTTTGGAAACGTCATATATTAGATTCCTTGCAATTAATACAGTATATTAACGATAAAGAAATACATTTAGTTGATATAGGAAGTGGAGCAGGTTTTCCAGGTATAATATTGTCTATCGCTGGAGTAGCAAGTACAAGTTTAATAGAAGCTGATTTACGTAAGTGCATCTTTTTAGAGAAAGCAGCAAAAATATCAAATAATAATATACAAATAATTAATCAAAGAATTGAAAAAACAGAAATAAGCTGTAATATATTAACCTGTAGAGCTTTTTCTAATTTAAATACAATATTTGATTGCACAAAAAATATCTCTGTGCAAAATAAATTTTTGCTTCCAAAAGGAAAAAGCTATTTATCTGAAATAAAAGAAGCTAGAAAAAAATGGTTATTTAAGTGTTTAATAAACCAAAGTATAACTTCAAAAGAAAGTAAAATTTTAGAAATTAGCGACTTAACAAAAATAATATGACTGTAAAAGTAATTTCTGTAGTTAATCAAAAAGGAGGGGTAGCTAAAACTACTACTACTGTAAATTTAGCTACTGCTCTTGCAGCTATGGATAAAAAAGTTTTAGTAATAGACCTTGACCCTCAAGGTAATAGTAGTACTGGTTTTGGCGTTAGCCAACAACAACGAAAAAATACTATATATCAAGCATTAACAAATATAATTAAATTAAAAGATACAATAATCTCTACTGATATTCCAAATTTAGAAATAATAACCTCAAATACTAATTTATCTGCTGCTGAACTAGATTTAATAAAATTAGAAGAACGAGAATATATTTTAATGAAGTTATTAGAAGGAATAAAAGTATTATATGATTATATAATTATTGATTGTCCTCCTTCGTTAAATTTATTAACAATAAATGCTTTAGTTGCAGGCGATGAGGTATTAATTCCAATGCAATGTGATTTTTATTCTTTGGAAGGGTTAAGTCATTTGCTAAAGACAGTTGAAATTGTAGAAAAAAGATTAAACCCTAAGATAAAGATTACAGGTATATTATTTACAATGTATGATAGGCGTAATCGTTTAACTGAGCAAGTAGAAGAGGATGTAAGAAGTTGTTTAGGAGAATTAGTGTTTAAAACTGTAATTCCTAGAAACATTAAATTATCTGAAGCTCCTTCATATGGAAAACCTGCTATTATATATGATTATAAATGTGCAGGGGCAGTGGCGTATATGGAACTTACAAAAGAAATTTTGGGAAGATATAATGAAAAATAAAGGGTTAGGTAGAGGCTTGTCTTCATTATTAGGAGAAGAGGTTATATCTACAGAAAAAGAAAGTTTAGAAATAGTACAAATTATAAATATTGATAGAATAAAACCAAATGAAAATCAGCCTAGAAAACATTTTGAATATGATAAAATAAAAGAATTATCAGATTCTATATTAAATAATGGTTTACTTCAGCCTATTATTATTGATAATAGTTTTCAAATTATAGCAGGTGAAAGACGCTGGCGTGCATGTAAATTAGCAAAAATTTCTGAGATACCGGTAATTATAAAAAATTTAGATGCTAAAGAGAGTATGGAAATAGCATTAATTGAGAATATACAAAGATCGGATTTAACAGTCATGGAAGAAGCTCGTGGTTTTAAATATTTGGTAGAAAATTTTAATTACACAGCAGAAAAATTAGCAGAAAGACTTGGTAAAAGTCGTAGTCATATAGCTAATTTGCTAAGACTCAATAATTTACCACAATCTATTCAAAATAAATTAGATGAAAATACACTTAGTATGGGACATGCTAGATGCTTAATAAATCATGAGCATGCGGAAATAATAGCAAATTATGTTATAGACAATGATTTGAATGTGCGTCAAACAGAAGAGTTAGTAAGGCAATGGTCTCAAAATGAATATACGAAGTATCCTGATAATAATAGAATAGGAAAACAGCTTTTTAAAGAAAAAACAGAAGATAATGATTTACAATCATTAGTAAAAATTTTATCAGAAAAATTTAATATAAAAGTGACAATAGAAAATTATTCTTTAGGAGGAAAGTTAATATTCCATTATAAGGATTTAAAAGAATTAGATAAAATTTTGTTAGAGTTAAGTTAATACAAGGAAATAAATAATTTATGTCATCTCAATATATTTATGAAATAAATGGTTTAAGTAAAACTATAAACGGTAAGAAAATTTTAAAAGAAACAAATTTATCTTTTTTACCAAGTGCTAAAATTGGAATAATAGGACCAAATGGAGTAGGTAAGTCTACTTTATTAAAAATTATGGCAGGTATAGATAAGGAATTTGATGGTAAAGCAATGGCAGCACTAAATATAAAAGTAGGCTATTTACCTCAAGAACCATATCTTAATCCAAATAAAAATGTATTTGATAATATTATGGAAGGTCTGCATGAGAAAAAGAAGCTTATCGATGAATTTAATGAAATAAGTAATAAGCTGGCTACTGAAATCACTGATGAAGAAATGAATCAACTTTTTGATAAGCAGGCAGAATTACAAGAAAAAATAGATAATTGTGATGCGTGGGATTTAGAGCGAGAAATAGAAATTGCAATGCTAGCATTGCGTTGTCCATCAAAAGAGGCAAATATTAATGAAATTTCTGGTGGAGAAAAAAGAAGAGTTGCTTTATGTAAACTTCTTTTAGAAAAACCTGATATGTTATTACTTGATGAGCCGACAAATCATTTAGATGCAGAATCAGTTTCTTGGCTTGAGAACTATCTTAAAGAATATAAAGGTACTGTAATAGTTATTACACATGATCGCTATTTTTTAGATAATGTTACAGAATGGATATTAGAAATAGATAGAGGTCATTGTGTACCGTGGAAGTCTAATTATAGTTCGTGGTTGGAACAAAAACAAGAAAAATTGGCTCTAGAAAGTAAAGAAGAAGATGAGCGAAAAAAACAATTAAATCGTGAATTAGAATGGATTCGTCAAGCCCCAAAAGCTAGACAATCAAAAAGCAAAGCTCGTATTACAGCATATCAAGAGTTGTTAAACAAACAGCAGGAACAAAAAAGTGATCCTACTCAAATAATTGTACCTAATGGTCCACGTCTTGGTGATTTAGTTATTGAAGCAGAACATATAGCCAAAAAATACAATGATAAAACGCTCTTATCGGATTTTAGTTTTAAAGTTCCACGTGGAGCGATTGTAGGGATAATTGGACCAAATGGTGCAGGGAAAACTACATTATTTAATATTATTACAGGTAAAGTAAAACCTGATAAAGGCTCTATTAAAATCGGTTCAACAGTAAAATTAGGATATGTTGACCAATCGCGTGATCATTTGGATGGTAATAAAACTGTTTGGGAAGAAATTGCAGAAGGATTAGATGAACTACAGCTTGGTAGCAGAATAGTTAAAAGTAGAGCATATTGTGCAGCTTTTAACTTTAGAGGAGGTGATCAGCAAAAGAAAGTTGGACAACTTTCTGGAGGGGAGCGTAATAGGGTGCATTTAGCGAAGTTATTAAAAGAAGGAGCAAATGTTATATTACTAGATGAACCATCTAATGACTTAGATATTGATACGTTAAGGGCTCTTGAAGATGCAATTTTAGATTTTGCAGGTTGTGTATTAGTAATTAGTCACGACAGATGGTTTTTAGATAGGATAGCTACTCACATTATTGCATATGATATAAAAGGTAATGCCACTTGGTTTGAAGGAAATTATCAAGATTATCACGAGTATATGTTAAAAATAAATGGAGAAAATACTTTAAATCCAAAATACAAGCATAAAAAGTTAATTTAGATATGTCACTAATACAAACATTAATAGTGTTATTTATAGGATTGTTTGTAATAAAACCTGATGATATTCCTATGCTTATCAATCAAATAAAAAAAATTAAATCTTATTTTAGTAATGTTGATTCATCAGAAGTGGAACAATTAAATTTCTATGTACAAAAAATTATTAGCATAGAGGGGTACTATGATGGTGACTATAATTTAGTTGCAATAAAAGAAAAGTATAATAAATTAATCAAATCAGTTATAAATAATGATTTAAATAATATCAATGGATAGTACATTTTTTGTTCATTTGATCTATTACTTAAAGCTACATTGCAAATAAGATAAAATTATTATATAATTCCTTAAAACAATACTAATGGTTATTTTATATTATGTTAGACATACTTCTTTTTGTACATATTACTATCGCAATATTATTGATTATAGTTATTCTAATGCAACGTAGTGGTTCAGATGGAATTAGCAGTATAAGCGGTGGGGGAAATATGGGAGTAATAAGTGCTAAGACAGCAAATAATTTTCTTACTAAAAGCACTGTAATACTTGCGTCATTATTTTTAATAAATGCAATAATACTTGCTAATCTTTCTTCTCAGAAGAAACCAGATTTAGTATCTAAAATCAATGAAATTGAAGAAAATCAAGTAGATAATAGTCTGCCTATAGCTAAATAAATTGTAATAAAAAATTATGCAAAAAATAATAAAGTTAAAAGATTTAAAAATAGGCAATGATCTACCTTTTACTCTGATTGCAGGACCTTGTCAAATTGAGGGGCTAGATCATGCTTTATTTATGGCAGAAGAACTTGTTAAATTAACTACTAGACTTAATATTCCATTCATATATAAGTCTTCTTTTGATAAAGCTAATAGAACTTCTGTAAATGGTGCTAGAGGTCTTGGAATTGATAAAGGCTTGGAAGTTTTAGCAGAAGTAAAAAGAGCATTTAACTGCCCTATAGTTACTGATGTTCATAGTGAAAATCAATGTGCTGAGGTAGCTAAAATAGTTGATATGTTACAAATCCCAGCATTTTTGTGCAGACAAACAGATTTACTTCAGGCTGCAGCTGCAACCGGAAAAATAGTAAATGTTAAGAAAGGGCAGTTTCTAGCTCCTTGGGATATGAAAAATGTACACAAGAAGTTAGAATCATTTGGAGCAAAAGATATATTGTTAACTGAACGCGGCACATGTTTTGGTTATAATAATTTAGTATCAGATATGCGTGGTCTTGCAATAATGGCTGAGCTAAATACTCCTGTAATTTTTGATGCTACTCACTCCGTGCAGCAACCTGGTGGGCTTGGAGGAAGCACTGGAGGAGAGCGTAAATATGTAGAATTACTTGCAAAAGCTGCGGTTGCGGTGGGTGTTGCTGGTCTTTATATGGAAGTACATCAGGATCCGGATAATGCTCCAAGTGATGGTCCATGTATGATTAGGTTAGATAATTTAGAGCGTGTCCTTACAAAGCTCAAAAAATATGATGAAATTACTAAAGAAAAATAGTAATGATAACCTACAAAGAATTTGAGAATGTTGAGTTACGTTCAGGGACAATTACCAAAATAGAAGAGTTTCCAAGAGCCAAAAAGCCGGCATTTAAAGTTTGGGCAGATTTTGGTGCAGAAATTGGAACTTTGCAAACATCCGCACAAATAACAAAACATTATACCTCTCAAGAATTAATAGGCAAATCCATAGTTGGCTGTGTAAATTTAGGAGAAAAGAATATAGCCGGCTTCTTATCTCAGTTTTTATTAGTAGGATTTCCTGATTCTAATAACGATATATGTTTAGTCACGATTGACCCTAAAGTACCTAACGGTCAAAAATTGTGTTGAAACCTAAAAATATTTTTAGCTCAATCTGTTTCATCAGTATATTCTTATTTATTTTACTTTGGCAGGACCTTAAGATAAATAATGAAGTAGCTGAAGATATAGGAAACTGTTTATACAAAAGTAATTATAAGAATCTTGAGCTTAATTCTAGGGAAGGAGATTTTAACATTTCCTATATCCCGAATGCTCCAAGAAATTGTTTTAATCCATCTTTTCCTATTATTCATATTAAGCTTAAGCAAGAGCATAATGCTTGGCTTCAGATTGTTCGCACTGATTCTTCAGATAAAAAATTACAAAAATTTATAGATACTAATCTAGAATTACATCCTTTTTATACTTTGGAGCAAGATTTCTACGATGCTCCTTTATGGTACTATACACTTTTTTCTAAGCCGTTAACTTATTGGACTGCCCATACTTATGCAGTGAAAATAGATAATCAAAATAAAACTATAAAAATTATTGGGGGAATTAAATGGGGATTTAGGTTAGCTTATTTTCCTATTAAACCTCAAATGATTCTACCCTCTAGCCTTGATACCAACGATTGGCAGGTAGATGTAGAAGTTTTTAAACAAGCGTTAGTTGGGTATAAAATAGATTAAATTCGTCTTATTTTTCAAGGACCGTTTAATGAAGAAATAAAGATAGGTACTATATATTTATAGGTATAATATGCAAGAGTTAGACCTAGAGCCGTACCAATAACTATAATACGAAATTTTGCAGGGCTAAAAATTAAAGCGACAATTCCAAGAACGATCGCTATTTTTACTATATCTGATGTCGTATAAGCTCTATTATTTATGGCATAAACATTAAAACTTATACTTAAAATCGTTAGTATAAATAATAAATTTTTAAACATATTATACCTCAATAGGACCGGTAGTTAAGCCGTTTATAAACTGCTTTAAGTAAGGATTATTACTATTACGCATTTCATCTTTGCTACCATACCACTTAATTTTTCCTTGATAAATCATTGCTATTTCTTTAGCTATTTTTTCAGCACTAATCATATCATGAGTTATAGTAATTGTAGTTGCTCCTAGCTCTTCTTGGATCTTTATAATCAGCTCATTAATAACATTAGCCATTATAGGATCAAGCCCAGTTGTTGGCTCATCAAGAAATAAAATTGATGGAGTGCTACAAATTGCTCGTGCAAGTGCTACTCTTTTTTGCATGCCTCCTGATAATTCTGATGGATATAGATCAAGAATTCTAGGTGATAAGCCTACTGAATCAAGTTTCGCTCCAGCAAGATCGTTCTTCTCTTTTTTAGATAATTTGTTAGTATCAAAAGTAATATTATCACGTACATTTAAAGAATCAAAAAGAGCTCCGCCTTGGAATAAAAATCCGATATCTTTCATAATCTCAAATCTTTTTTTGCTTGAGATATTTTGAATTTCTGCACCATCAATAAAGATTTGACCTTGATCAGGTTTAATTAACCCTACTATATTTTTAATTAGGACCGACTTACCACTGCCTGAACCGCCTAAAATAACTAAAGAACTACCTTTTTTTACATCTAAATCTATTCCATCTAATACTTTATGACCCTTGAAAGATTTATATAATGACCGAATTTTAATTTTTATTTCTTCTACACTCATATCTTTTTATACTTTAAAAAATAATTCGGTTATTAAGTAGTTACTAATTAGGATTAAAATGGAAGAATTTACTACCGCAGAAGTAGTAGCTCGTCCAACACCTTTAGCTCCTTTACCTGAATAATAACCACTATAGCAGCTTATTATAGAAATAATAAAGCCGAAAACGCCAGCTTTAACAAGACCAGATATTACGTCTATTGGCTCTAAATATTGAAAAGTGCTAGTTAGATAAGTGCTACTGTTGAAGTCAAGCTTATACACGCCAACTAAATAACCTCCCATAACCCCGATTACATCGCCGATTAAAACTAGACAAGGCATAGTAATAATAGCTGCAATTACTTTTGGGAAAACAAGATATTTAATAGAATCTGTAGAGAGAGTATATAAAGCATCTACTTGTTCGGTAACTCTCATAGTACCTATTTCCGCTGCAATTGATGCTCCTACTCTTCCTGCTACCATTAACCCCGCAAGCACTGGTCCGAGTTCCCTAGTTAAGGATAACACCACTACAGTTGCGATAGAACTTTCGGCAGAAAAGCGAGAAAATCCTGTATAACTCTGTAATGCCAATACTGCACCTGAGAAAAAGGTAGTCATGGCGACAACAGGCAAAGAATAAAAGCCGATAAATAATAATTGTTTGATAATTAAACTAAAATATAAAGGTGGTCTTATAATGCTAGTAATGGCAGCTAAGCTAAATATAGAAAATTTGCCGATACTTTGTGCTAGTCTTATGGTACGTTTACCAATAGAATTAGCTATATTTAATAACATCTGTATTATTCTTTTTATATTTTAAATTATTAAAGTTGTTTTGCTGTCATCCTAGGGCATTGTCCGCATGGATTGAAAAGCACCCTTGTGTCGTCTAGTTGCTTGTACCTGAGGCATCCAGAAATAATAAAAAATACTAATTTTATTAGTATTTTTAACTGGATCCCGTGAATAAATCACGGGATGACAGGGGAAAATGATCCACGCAGGCAATATCCCATAGACAAGCAACTAGATGACAACAAGGTTATAATATTATCAAGTATAAATTCTCTTATATCTATTACCAAGGCTAGTTAATATCTCATATCCTATAGTACCTATAATATCTGCTATTTTATCAGGAGTGCAATTATTTCCAATAATTTCTACTTCTTGTCCTAGAAAAATATCTGAGGGTGGTAGATCGGTAACATCAATATTGACTAAATCCATTGATATTCGTCCTATTATTGGGACGTTGCGACTATTAATAAATACGGTACCTTGATTACTAAAATTACGACTAAACCCATCAGCATAGCCAAAAGGCAGAGTTGCAATTAAGCTATCACGCTTGGTTGTAAAAGTCATATTATAGCCGATACGACTCCCATATGTCAAATTTTGTAAGTGAATTATAGGTGCTTTTAAGGTTACAGGGTTTTGCATCGGATTCGGTTTGTTACTGCCTAAAGGATTTAAACCATATAAAGCAGCACCAGGTCTTACTAAATTAAAATGATAATCTTTCCCTAAAAATATACCGCCGGAGTTAGCAAGACTTGCTTTAGCATTTGGGAAATATTCTAAATAAGCTTTAAATTTGTTTAGTTGTTCTAAATTATAAGGGTTATCGCTATCCTCAGAAGCTGATAAGTGGCTTATGATATATTCCACATTCAACCCTTTTAACAAATCACGATTATTAATTAGCTGTTCTATCTCATTATGGTTTAGCCCAAGGCGATTAATGCCAGTATTAAAATGCAGGTAGCAAGGTAGTAATTGATTTTTTAGATTACTAAATTTTTGCCAAATCTTAATTTGGTTTAAATTATTTAAAACAGGTATTAAATTATATTCTATAAGTTCTAAAGCATCATGTTCAAATACGCCGTTAAGAATAAGAATATTTACTTCATCACCTATAGCTTTACGCAAACTAATTCCCTCATTACTTGAAGCAACAAAGAAATATCGGCAATTTTCTTCTAGCAAGGTTTTAGAAATTTCTATTGCACCGAGTCCATAAGAGTTGGCTTTAACTGCCGCCCCTACTAATAGATTTTTTGCATAACTTGCTCCTAAAGGTAATTTGGGCGTCGAGCCTAGACTCGCATCCTCACGTACTAAAGTGTACGCTGCGGTGCGAGGTGAAGTGTTTCCTGCAAATTCCTCTTTATTAGCTACGTTATGCAAAAAATCTACCGAGTTTTCACAAATATTTTTCAACAAACGATAATTAGCTTTTATAGCTGACAAATTTATTTCAAGAGTGCATAAACTCATATTATATTTTTTAACTCTTTTACTAAGATAGGCAATATATAGGTATTATATGAAATTTAGAAGATAAGTCATCTGTTTCTATAGTATCAGTAACAAAAATACGATCCAATAATGCGATATCATAATTTTTTGAAAGTACAGCATGCGTAATAAAAGCATTTACCGATAAAGCTCCATGCTGCTTTAAAAAATTAGCAGCTTTATAAATAGTTTCACCACTATCGATAATATCATCAATTAATATACAATTTTTGCCCTCAACATTCCCTGTTATTTCTACCATATTGCAGCTATTATTAACATCTCTTTCTTTGGTTATATAGGCTAAATCTACGTTTAACAAGTTTCCAATGGATTCTACCTTATTAATGTTTCCTTTATCAGGGGCAACTATAATACAATTTTTATAATTTTGCAAAAATGGTAAATATAATTCGATAGGTTTGAGATTAGAAACCGGAATATTAAAAAATCTTTCTATTTTATCAGAATGCAAATCAATGGTAATTAAGTGAGTTACTCCTAATTTTTCTAGAAAATTAGCTATTAATTGTGCTGGCATAGCAGCTTGATTTGATGTTTTATCTTGCCTTGCATAACCAAAATAAGGCATTACTAAAATTATTTTATTTGCTCCTACTTTTTTTGCAGTATCTATAAGTAAAAATAGCTCAATTAAACGATCATTAATAGGTTTTGAAGTGGATTGTACTATGATGATATCTTCATTATGTAGTGGTTCTTGAATTTCTAATTTTATTTCTGAGTCACTAAAATAAGTGATTTTAGGTTCAATATATTTGATATTTAATGTTATAGCTAAACGAGTTGCAAGTAGCTTATTACTACTGCCGGCTATTATTTTCATGTTAAGTTAGTTATATTATTAAATAATCTGCTATTCGGTTAGAAATATTGAATATAAAAGACGAAAAGCGGTTTCCACCTTTTATATTCAGATTTTAAATAAATAGCTAATATTATTATGAGATAGCTTCTATATGATAGCCAGGATCGGCATTACCTATTTCTACTACTCCGCCATTTTCGTGAACTTTATACGTTAAATAATTATAATGCCCACTATTTACCGGTAGAACATATAATTCATTATGATAAGCAATTAGTGCAGGATAACTAGGATTATGACAAACTACAGGTTGGTTAGGTATAGCTAATTTTACTAATTTACCGCTTATATCATAGTTAACTTGAAGATAAGCAGTATCATCTGCACGTATTTTTTCACCATTAGGACAATTTAGCTCAAATTTTTCCCCTGGTAGTATGGTACTCGGAATAGTAAATGATTTATATTTTGTTACCTCAACAATTTTGTTACCATTAAATCTATATTTCAGCATAGTATTTATAGTATCTTCTTGTATTTCGCCATAATATTTATTTTGTTTATTAATAAGAGGTCTAATCTTATGGTCTTCAGTATTAACAGTATTAGGTTTAATAATAACTTTGGTTTTATCTCCTGCGTCTGTCACAACCTCTTCTGTTGTGCTAGTAGTTAATTTATAAGCACTTGTCAATAGCTCCTAGCTGATCTACTCTTTTTAATTCCTTTTCCAATCCATTCTTTTACTTTTTCTCTTTTGGAAAATGTAGGGCTTTCTTGAGATCCAGTAAGTGTAGGACTATATTCAGGAGCTTTTTCTATAATATTTCCTTGGTTATCGGTATTTACAATTTCTACTTCTCCTTTATGTAATTTACGAGCATTTATTACCGTTTTACCTGCTATCTTTCCTCCTTCCACAGCCATTTTTCCGCCTGCTATAGCAGCTTTTCCAGCGAATTTTGCTCCTTGATATGCTGCATAACATCCAATTACTATTAATGTCCCAAGTAGTTCTCCATCATTACTAGAAGAATTGCCGCCATTTCTTCTTTGTTTTTCATATTCTTGTTGTCTGTATGCTTCAGCATGAATAATTTTTCCTTGTTCCCACATTTCATCACTATTCATAAAATGCTCTCCTTTAAAATGATAAATTACTTGTAATTCAAGTAAGGCTATTTAATCATTTTACAATCAAAAGTCAAATATTATTTTTAGAAATTCTACTTTTGTTATATTTTATGGGAAAAATTTTGTAATTATTTGAAGATATTCATCAAGTATTTTCTGGTTTCTTTCAACAAATTTTAGTGAATTTTCTTGATAGTTTTTTAATTCTCTAGAATTATTAGGATCAAGCAAATATTCCAGCATATTTAATAACTCTTCACCGCTTTTGATTTGAATAGCTGCTTTACTTTGCAACACGCCTTTAGCAATATCAGTGTTTTTACTCATATCAGGACCAAAGATAATACAATTAGAGAAATGTGCCGCCTCTAAAATATTATGCCCGCCTTGTTTGAAAGAGCCGCCAATAAATGAAATTGATGCTATAGAGAAAAATAACCCCATTTCACCGAACCTATCAACTATATAAAGATCATCGGTTAAAACAGGTAAGTCATTCTGTGATTTAGCAGTAGCTGATAAATCTTGTGCTATGCAGTTATCTAGAATTGATTTAATACGCTCAGGATGCCTAGGAATTAAGATAATATAGCAATCTATAACTTGTTTTTTCAAGTTTTTTATAATAGGTAAAATAATTTCCTCATCTTCCGGATGAGTGCTAGCAAATAGGATAACTTGCTTGTTTTTTAGATGTTCACTTAGCTTTATAAGTTCTTCTTGATTAACTGGAAGCTTTTCATTAGCAAATTTGATATTTCCTAAATTAGTTGTGTTTGATATTCCAAGCTCATTAAATTTCTGTAAATCACGCTCACTTTGCACAATAACTTCGCTAAAATTTTTAACAATGAGCTGAAAAAAGCCTTTTCTTTTCTTCCAAGATTCAAAGGATTTATCAGACATGCGGGCATTCACAAGCAATAAGTTACACTGCTTTGCTGCTTCATTAATAGTACCTGGCCATAATTCTGATTCTATAAAAATACCTAAATCAGGCTTCCAATTATTTAGAAAAATTTTGGTAAAAATAATATTATCTATCGGAAGCAATTGGTGAGTAGCTATTTTAGGTAATTTAGTACTTAATATTTTAGCAGAAGATTGTGTCCAAGAAGTGACTAAAAAACGGACTTCAGGAAAATGTTTGCTTATATTATCAACTAAATTTAAAGCAATCATAGATTCGCCGACGCTAGCCGCATGAATCCAAATTAAAAATCTATTATCTTGTCTGTGTTTACCGATAGCAAAACGCTCCTTAACACGCCTTATATCTTCTTTGCCTATTAATAGGCGAATGAAAATTATAACAAAATAAATAGGTAATAACAAAAAACTTAAAAAGTAATATAAACGCATCATTTTATTAAGTTCTCAGTTAAATTAACTAAATATTTTTCAAGATTCATATGATTTTGTACTTTATTGTCGGTCAGCTCTAAAGGTGACCCTATTATTACTTTAATCGTACCAAATGGCAAAGGGATTATCAACTTATCCCAGCTTTTTAACCTAAAACATCTAGAAGTAGTACTGACTACCGGAATTAATTTTTTATTGTATTTATAAGCAATTTCAGTAATTCCGCTATTTACTCTATATACAGGACCTTTAGGACCATCAGGCGTAATTATTACATTTGCACCTTGAGAAAGCTTTTCGATAATATTCCGCAATGCCCCAAGTGGATTTTTATTGCTAGAACCGACTATAACTTTGCAGCCAAATTTATCGACTAAATCATTTAATATCTTGCCATCTAAATGTGGGGATATTAATGCGTAGACATCTGGCATTCCTTTAAACATAGCAGGACTTAATGCAAGCATATTATGCCAAAATGCAAAAATTACGCCTTGCTCATTTAAAAACTTTTCCTTATTGCCATCGTCATAGAATATAAATTTCTGCTTTGAAGTAAAATAAACAAAACGCAAATACCAATATAGTAAAATAGTAATTAAACTAAGGACAAATTTATTACGTTTTAAAAATTTTTTAAAAGCTTTACGCATTGATTACCTATATGTGTCATCCCGTGCAAGTGAATTGGTGTCATCCCGTGGCTTGACCACGGGATCCAGCAATATAAAATACAAATAAAAAAGCTCGATTTTATCTCGCTTTATACTGGATCCCGTGGTCAAGCCACGGGATGACATGAAACAAGTTTGTATTATAATGAACCACAAGCCCGCTCCATACGCAAACAAGCCTCTTCCAGCTCTTCCATAGAAGTAGCATAGGAAATCCTGAAATATCCTTCTAAGCCAAAAGCAATACCAGGGACTACAGCGACTTTTGCTTCTTCAAGTAAATATTCACCGAAATCATTACTATTATTAATTACTTTTCCTGATTTAGTTTTAGCTCCAAAAATCTTATCACATTTAATAAATAAGTAAAAAGCCCCCTCAGGTTTATAGCATTCAAAATATTTCACTCTTTGTAGAATCGATAAAGCAAGATCACGTTTTTTCTCAAAATTTAAAGCATTTTGTGCAATATAGCCTTGCACGCCATTTAGTGCCTCAACGGCTGCTACTTGGCTTATTGAACACGGGTTTGAAGTACTTTGTGACTGAATAATAGTCATAGCTTTAATTAAAGCTTTCGAACCTGCACCATAACCTATACGCCAACCTGTCATAGAATATGCTTTGGATACGCCATTAACAGTAAATATCCGATCTTTTAAATCAGGTGCTATTTCTGCTAAAGTATAAAATTTAAAACCATCAAAAGTAATATGCTCATAAATATCATCAGACATGACGTTTACATACGGATGCTTTCTTAGAACTTCAGCAATATTTTTTAACTCTGAATGGCTATAGCTTGCACCTGTTGGATTACTAGGTGAATTAATAATAAGCCATTTAGTTTTAGGCGTAATTAACTGCTCTAAAGCCTCACCGCTTAGTTTAAAGTTACTTTCAATACCGCAATTTGCAAAAACCGGAGTACCTTCAGCAAGTAAAACCAT
This sequence comes from Rickettsia bellii RML369-C, assembly GCF_000012385.1. Taxonomy (NCBI): domain Bacteria; kingdom Pseudomonadati; phylum Pseudomonadota; class Alphaproteobacteria; order Rickettsiales; family Rickettsiaceae; genus Rickettsia; species Rickettsia bellii. The sequence goes on along the minus strand of NC_007940.1, from coordinate 1,431,595 downwards.
ATCGGGATAGGACACCCAATAAGGAGCAGGAATAATAACCTCATCCCCTTTATTTAAAGATGCCATAAATAAATTATATATAACTTGCTTGCCGCCGGTGCTAACTATTATTTCCTCAAGATCATAATCTATATTATTTTCTCGTTTAAATTTAGCTTGTATTGCTTCTTTTAAAGCTGGTATCCCCTCAACGTTTGTATATTTAGTAAACCCATCTTTAATGGCTTTGATGGCTGCTTCTTTGATATTATCAGGCGTATCAAAATCAGGCTCACCTGCCCCAAGTGCAATAATATCAATACCCGCTCTTTTAAGCTCGAGCGTTTTCCTAACTACTGCAAGCGTCGGAGATGGTTTTATAGCATTTAATTGCGTAGAAATAATTGACATAACGTTAGTCCGTATTGATGAAAATGATAATATAGTAAGTTTTAAATTCTGTGAAGAAAATCTTAATCATCTAAATCAACTTCAATAAATTCGCCTTTTTCTGCTTGCTTAATAGATTCTTGTATCCACTTAGCATTTACTGAATTAGACAGTAAATATAGTGTTTCTTTTGTAGATTCATCATCTTCATCAGTAATTGATTTCATAATATAACCATTATTTTATTTTAAAATTTATAAAGATATGCTTTATTATATTAGATAATATTTAATTTAAAAATAGCTATGCTTAGTAAAATAAAGGATAAAATCAAACATTTTTGCTTAACGATAATAAATATACCAAATTTTATTAAAAACAAAATTCTAGAATTTAAAAAATATTTAAATGATTGTAAATATAAAATGAATCATTTAAGTGAAACCAATTATGAGCTTGGACTTGAACATTTATATAGAGGTAATTTAAACGATGCATTACTTAGATTTAAATTAGTCGATAACTTTTTTAGTCCTAATGATTCTAGAGTATATTACCAATTAGGTTGGACTTATTTTTTAAAAAATGACTATCCAAAAGCCATAAAATATTTGGAAAAATCAAATGAAAAATATAAAGCAATTTTTATAAATTTTTTGAAAAATTATAAAAATGCTACCGAAATACCTGTGGAAATTTGGGGAAAATACAGGGACTTAACTGCAAAAAATTATCCAAGTATTTTTAACAATGATAAAAATATTCATTTGCCTTATAGATTTGTGAATGAGAGCTTGAAGCAGATAACTGACCTGCCAGATGATTATTCTATCCTAGAGCTTGGTAGTAATATAGGACTTGTCGGATACGAATTAGAAAAGCGTTTTCCGGAGAGCTTTACTTTAACAGCTGTAGAAATTTCTAATTTAATGAATGATATTCAAGAAGAATATTATGCTAACCTTAAAATTTACGATCAGATATATAACATTTCCATAAATGAGTTTCTGAAACAAAATTCAAATAAATTTGATATTATCTTAAGTTTTTGCGGATTAACTTTTACTAAAGATCTTTCTGCATATTTCAATGCAATATATTCATCGCTTAATCAAGGTGGGTATTTTTCTCTTTGTTTACCTACTAATTTGGATACGCATTTCTCAGTAAAACGTAAAGAATTTATTTTTAATTTAAGTGAAATAAATAATATTTTACAAAAAAATAATTTCGTTATATTAACTTCTGAAGAAATAATACTAGCGGAAAATAATAAATACGGTATTATTATTTGTAAGAAAACTGAAAATAAATCATGAGAATACTAATTATACTTTCGATTATCCTATGTTCATTATTCACGAAAGCCGATCTTGAATATGTAGATGATGACATATACAACTATAATGGTAGCAGTAATATTAATGGTTGCCGAGAAGTTTACGATCCATACGAAAAATTTAACCGTAAAATTTTTGCTTTTAACTCAGTATTAGATTATATATTCTTACGTCCTTTAGCTGTTGGGTATAAAAACCTTACAAATGATTATATGAAAGCAAGGGTTAATAGTTTTGTTGGTAATATTGATATGCCACTTACTGCTGTAAATTATGGGTTGCAGCTTAATTACGATAAGACTATGAAAAGCGTATGGCGGTTTATCATTAACACAACGCTTGGTATAGGTGGTTTATTTGACGTAGCAGGTAAAGTAGGGCTGTCATCAGATCGCCAGACTTTTGGTAATACTCTTGCACATTATGGAGTAGGTCCAGGTCCTTATTTGGTGTTACCGATAATAGGTAGTACTAATGCAAGGGATATGACTGACCCAATATTTACTAATTATGCACTTAATCCTTTAATGTATTATACCCATAAAGATTTTGAATTAAGTGTTTTAGCGGTGAGTAAAATAAATGATAGATATAATGTATTATCATTTAGTGATTATGTTATGAAGAATTCGTTAGACCCTTATGCTACTATCAGATCGGCATTACACCAAGCTCGTGAAGCATCTGTTCAATATCCTAAAAACTTTAAATGTCCTAAACCTAAAAACGTAAATTCTAATTAAAAGAGGTTCTTATGCAAAAAATTATTACTAGCTTATTTTTATTGATTTTTACATTTTCTTCTTATGCAGACGATAATGCCCCCGCAGGTTTAAATGATTATGTTACTAACTTAGTAAATGAAGCTTCTACTACTTTAAATAATCCTAACCTATCTCAAGATGCAAAAGTTGCCAAAGCACGTGAACTAATGCATAATAATCTAGATTTTGACTGGATGGCTAGGTATACATTAGGACGTAACGGAGTACAAACTTTATCTAAGGAACAAATTGCAAAGTTTACAGAAGTTTATTCTAAATATGTTACTAAAGCTTATACTGATCTAATAAAAGATTACAAAGGTGAAAAACCTCAAGTAACAGGAGTGCATGTTCTAAGCCCAAAAGATTCTATGGTTAGCATGAATATTAATAATAAAGGACAGGATATTAAAGTAGAATATTTAGTGCGTAAAATGGAAAATGGAAAATTCAAAGTTTCCGACGTTATTACAGAAGGTGTAAGTTTTATTGGTGCTCAACAACAAGATTTTACTTCGACTCTAAAAGATCAAGGTTTTGATGCTTTAGTGCAAAGCCTACAAAGCCGTTCATAAAAATTTGTCTATGCGTTCTTGCATAGATCAGTTTTTCCCTTGTCACCCTGAGGAGGCATTGTTGCGTGGATCGAAAAGCACGTACGGTGTCATCAACTATGTTTTAAATTAAAAAGAAGAGATTTTAATTTAGCATTAGCGATGACAATAATTTTACGCATTAAAGCGGTAAGAGCGACCATTTTCTTTTTACCATTGTTAATGAGTCGCTCATAAAAGAGTCTTAAACCAGAAGTCTTGCTATTACGGGCTGACATAGCAGCAAGGAATAGTATAGCTTGACTCCTGCTCTACACCATGTCCTACCTTTCTATATCCTTGATATTTACCACTATCATTAGCTTTTGGAGCAAGCCCTGCAAGAGAAGCAATCTGCCGTCTTGTTAACTTCCCTAACTCCGGTAATAATATTAATAACTCAAAAGCAACTATATTACCAATGCCATTTATCTCTTTCAATATCTCATGCTTTGCTTTTAACAGCTGATCTGATGATATAATCACTTCTACCTGATTAGTAATCTCTGTAATTTGATTACTTAAAACATCTATCATATTTATACAGCTATTTTTAACAAACTTATCTGTATTTGCTTGTTGTAATCTATTCTTTTCGGCAACTAACATTTGCTTTAAATCATTCCGTCTTTGTACTAACCGAAATAATTGTATATTTTGTTTTGATTCAGGCTTAAATACTTCAAGCTTATCTGCTCGCTCCTTACCATATAATCCTAATGCTTTAGCATCTAACTTATCTGTTTTTGCACTATTACCATATGATCTGATAAAATTCTTTACCTTTCTTGCATCTGCTCTATGTACTACATAACCTCTTTCACATAAGCTATACAATAACTCTAGTTCATAAATCACGGTATGACAGGGGGAGAATGATCCATGCGGGCAATGCCACCACGGGGTGACAATAATAACAATAATAGTTAATATGACAAAAAACGATTTTATAAGTTATAAAGGTTATTTTGGGTCAGTGCATTTTAATGCTTCGGAAGAAATATTTTTTGGTAAAATAGAATTTATAAGAGATTTAGTAAGTTACGAAGCCTCAGATGCTAAAACTTTAATAAAATCATTTCATGAAGCCGTGGATAGTTATCTAGAAGATTGTAATATATTAGGTAAAGCTCCGGATAAACCGTTTAAAGGCAGTTTTAATGTTAGAATTGATCCTGAGTTACATAAAGAAGTAAGTTTATATGCTATGCAGCATGGTGATAGTTTAAACGGAATAGTTAAAAAAGCTTTAAACGAATATATAAAATGTTAGTTGCTTACAAAAATATGATAAATAATGCATAATTTAACAAATTTATTAAAACAATATAATACTAGCTCAGGATATAAAAAGGCAGAAAAAGAGAACTATACAATGTGGCTTAACAAAGAAATTCAAGTAGGCTTAGATCAAGCAGCTCAGGGTAAATTAGTTTCTTGGGAAAAAGTTCGACAGGATATTAAGCAGTTTTATTTGGAGCAAAAAATACCTAAATAATAATCCAGTTCTTGATTGACTTTTTGGCGTTTATATATAGAATCTTAAACGAAATAGCTCATGCTATTTTGGGGCGTAAGAACCTCTTAATCAACGTGGTATTATATCAACCATAGAATGGTATAATCTCGACTTTATTATGGTCGGGGTTATAATAGTCATGTCCAAGGTTTAAACCCAAAAACTATTATGACTGTCGTTGATGGTTTTCTTACTTCCCCGACCACCAAAGGTTGTATTCTTTGGTGGTTCAAACTTTTTAAGTTTAACTATATGGGAAAATAATATGCCTGATACTAAAAAAATAATAATCTTTCTTACCCCTCTTTCAAACTCCAAAAATCGTAAACGCCGCAAAGAACTTATTACTAATTACTGCAAACAGTATAATTTTACTATACTAAAAATAATAGAAAAAAATACATTTGAATATTCTATTTTACGAGATTTAGTTAATCAAACAAAAGATGCATCTACAACCATTACAGCATTAGTTGAGGATAAATTGTTAAATAATCCAAATAGTATTATTCTGACAACAGTACTTGGTACTTTATATCTGCTTGGTTTAATCGATACACAAATATATAAAAAATCTTACCAAGAGATAAAATTGTATAATGGTATAATTATAAAAAATGATTTTTTAAGTATTGCGGCTTTTAGTTTATACTATACTTTAGAATCCTATAAAGATAAAAATAATTTCTCATTTTCTTAAAGTAGGTTTATACTTCTAGTATATAACAACATTAAGGGTATATATGACCAGTGAAAATAATAATACAGAATTTGCCGAATTAAAGATTAGAGATAAGATATTCAAATTACCCATACTGAAAGCAAGTATTGGGCAGGATGTAATTGATATTAGTAAAGTATATTCTGAAGCGGATTGCTTTACTTACGATCCGGGTTTTATGTCTACTGCTTCGTGTAGATCAACTATAACTTATATAGATGGTGATCAAGGAATTTTGCGGCATCGTGGTTATGATATAAAAGATTTAGCCGAAAAAAGCGACTTTTTAGAGGTGGCATATTTATTGATTTATGGGGAATTACCAAATAATAAGCAGTATAATGATTTTACTAAAAAGGTTGCTCATCATGCGTTAGTTAATGAAAGATTACATTATTTATTCCAAACGTTTTGTAGCTCTTCGCATCCTATGGCTATTATGCTTGCGGCGGTTGGTTCTCTTTCTGCATTTTATCCTGATTTGCTGAATTTTTTTAAAGAAGCGGATTATGAACTTACAGCTATTAGAATGATAGCTAAAATACCAACTATTGCTGCAATGTCTTATAAATATTCTATAGGTCAGCCTTTTGTTTATCCCGATAATTCTTTAGATTTTACTGAAAATTTCTTGCATATGATGTTTGCCACACCTTGTGAAAAATATAAAGTAAATCCAGTAATAAAAAATGCCTTAAACAAGATATTTATTTTACATGCTGATCATGAGCAAAATGCTTCTACTTCAACAGTCAGAATTGCCGGCTCTTCAGGAGCTAACCCTTTTGCTTGCGTCAGTACTGGTATTGCATCGCTTTGGGGTCCTGCTCATGGCGGGGCTAATGAAGCAGTGATAAATATGCTGAAAGAAATAGGCAGTGTAGAGAATATACCTAAATATATAGCGAAAGCTAAAGATAAAAATGATAATTTTAGGCTAATGGGCTTTGGTCATCGTGTATATAAAAACTATGATCCGCGTGCGGCAGTGCTTAAAGAGACCTGCAAGGAGGTGTTAAAAGAATTAGGGCAGCTAGATAACAACCCATTACTACAAATAGCGATAGAGCTTGAAGCTATCGCTCTTAAAGATGAGTATTTTATTGAGAGAAAATTATATCCAAACGTTGATTTTTATTCGGGTATTATTTATAAAGCGATGGGTATACCCCCGCAGATGTTCACAGTGCTTTTTGCCACAGCAAGAACAGTAGGCTGGATGGCACAATGGAAAGAGATGCATGAAGACCCAGAGCAAAAAATCAGCAGACCAAGGCAGCTTTATACTGGTCAAGTTCATAGAGAATATAAGACTATTAAAGAGAGATAAATTTTGATATAATGCGTTTTTTAAGTGATATTGCCCATGTCCAATGTCATTCCTGCTTTCGCAGGAATGACATATAAGTGCGTGTAGCAACAACGTTACAACAAAGGTTATATGAATTTTATTGATGAAGTTAAGATATACATAAAAGGTGGGAATGGTGGCAATGGTTGCGTTAGTTTCCACCGTGAAAAATTTATTGATCGAGGTGGTCCTGATGGTGGTGACGGCGGACGTGGCGGTAGCATTATTTTTAGAAGCAATCACCATCTTAATACGCTAGTAAATTATAGATATAAGCAGCATTTTATCGCAGATAGTGGTGAAAATGGTAAAGGCTCAAATAAAAGCGGTAAATCGGGAAAATCTCTAACCCTTGATGTGCCAATCGGTACACAAATTTTTGCAGAAGATAGCGATATATTACTGCATGATTTTACCGAAGATGATCAGACTTTTGAAATAATTAAAGGCGGAAATGGCGGTCTTGGTAATAGTCATTTCAAAACATCAGTCAATCAAGCACCAAGACGTAGAACAGAGGGCGAAATTGCTGAAGAAATGTGGGTTCAGCTAAGCCTAAAGCTGCTTTCCGATGTTGGACTTGTGGGGCTTCCTAATGCCGGTAAATCTACCTTTTTATCGGTAGTATCGGCAGCTAAACCTAAAATCGCCGATTATCCTTTCACTACTTTAGTGCCAAATCTTGGAGTAGTGTATATTGATGATGAAGAGTTTGTTATAGCCGATATTCCAGGCTTAATAGAGGGAGCTAGTCAAGGGCATGGCTTGGGTGATAAATTCCTAAAGCATATTGAAAGATGTAACGTGCTGATTCACTTAATAGACGGCAGTAGCGAAGACGTTGTTGCTGATTATAATATAGTACGTACGGAACTTGAATCTTATTCAGATTATTTAAAAGATAAAACCCAAATTATTTGCCTTAATAAAATCGATGTTTTGACTGATGAGGAAATAGCAGAAAAAACAACTCAATTGCAAAAAATCACCGGTAAAGAAATTTTCCCAATCTCTACCTATACCAATACCGGTATCACAAAAATAATCAAACTAGCCCTTCAGACTATTAAGGATTAGTACGCCAATGTCATTCCTGCGAAAGCAGGAATCCAGCATTTTAGTTCCCAAGCCATGGGATGACAACAAACTTTCCTAGCAATGACATCCTTTTAATTCTTGTTGTAAATTTACTTATTTATGAAAATTTTTTAAGTAGTGTTAATATTTATTTATTCAACTTACAGATCAAAGATGATTTTATTTGTAATGATAAATATTTTAGAGTTAATATTATGTATAAATTGATGACTAGTTTTATTGGAAGTCCTAAGCAAGAGCATAAAACAGAAATAGAGAAAACAGTAAATAATATAGACGAATTTCCAGAATATTTTAATGATTTATTTAACAAAGAAAATAACGGAGATGCCACAGCTAAGTCCAAAATAGAAAATATTAATATTGGAAAAATACTAACCCCTAAATCAGAATCTCATAACCCTCCGACAAATAAAGAAGTTTTTGCTTATTTATTTAATAATTTCCGTAATAAGTTCAATGAAAAACTAGAAAAGCCAAATGGTACTATTGAAAAATTTATTCCTGCTAAATCTTTTGAGTTTAGTTATAACTTTTCAAAAAAAGAAGATAGAGAATTTTTAGCAGATTGTTTAAGAAATGATATAACTATTGAAAAAATATTGTAATTTTGATGATGTAGATGCGAGATATTTTGCAAATATTTTCTGGTATAATGATAAGATAAGGCATTTTTCTTTAGCAGATAATGAAAAAATAACTGCGTTTGGAATCAAAACTTTATTAAATATAAAAGAATATAATAAGGTATTACAAGAATTATTAGTTTATCTTCCAGGTCAATATGAAAACCCCATGGATTTTCATTATACAGAAAATGCTACAGATAAAATTGAGATAAAAATTAGTAGCAGCAAGGAGATAAATATTTTTGATAAAGAAGCTATAAATGCTTATCTAAAAAAATTACAAGAAGAAAATTTAGACTATACTATTGAAAATAAAAATTTACGAGTTAATACAACACGTTCTGCGTTAGAAGAGAAAAAATATAAGGATGCAGGAATACTTTTTAGGCTTATTACGGAAAGTTATAATGAAATTATCGGGAGAGGAAATTTAGATAAAGTATTGATGTTATTTGGACTAGAAGAAATGGGAAAAACAGTAATTGGGTGTCAATTAAGCGATTCTACAAATGCAGAAAAATTTACAGTAACAGAATTAAATAAATTAAAACCTGTAGATTCTGAACATAATAAAAAGATAAGGCATAGCCAAATCATTGACAATAATCCAAATAATCAAAGCAATCAAAACAACCCAGTTAACCCAGATAATACAAATAAAGAAGATGATTATAAGCGTGTTAACAATTTTTTAAATAAAGATTTAGGAATAAATATTATGGAATGCTCTGGCATACATGGCGGGGCGATAGATCAAGTACAAGAAATTTTAGACCTATATGCTTATTGGCAAATAATTAAATTGGCAGCAAAAATTAAATTTGGAATAATTATCATAGATAACAATTGGAAACCAATAATTACTAATACTATAAAAAAATTTATCAAGTTTTTTAAAAATGAAACTAATGAATTAACTAAAGAAGTTCAAGAAAATCTCAAGGATGCATTATTTTATATAGTAAATTTTGCAACTGAGTGTGGGACAGAAGAAAGAAAAAATAACAAAATTACAGGAATAAAAAAATATTTAGAAGATCTTATAAAAAGTTCAAAAGATGCAGAGAAACTTGTAATATCACAGTTAATTAAGTCTGTTCATTTATTCAAAAAAGCAAACTTTGAAGAGGTATTTTCCGAGTCACTGAATCTTAAGGATTTATTAAAAACAGATAAATGGTGGGGGTTAAAAGAAGTATATATAAGTCCTATTTCATATAAAGAAAATATAATAGAGTTACCAGAAGTTTTAGCTAAAATGATCAAATACAATATTGAGGTAGTGGGTAAAATTATCATAAAGTTTTTTGAAGCTAATAAAGAATTTATAGAGGATCCTATTTATTCGTTTTTTAGTCTTAATCTACAACAAGAATTAGCTTCAGAAATGTTTTCCAAGCATTATGATTTGCTAGAAAGGTATTTACCAAGAAAAATATTGCCAGAAGCAATAAGCCCTATAGAAGTAGTTAATAAAAAAACTTTTTCAGCATTACAAGAAATAAAAGAATTGAAAGATGTTTATACTAACAACATTGATGAGCATTTTAAAATGATTCCTGCATTTCTGGAAATTATAAGGAAGTTTTATAATATAAAAGGGACTGCTACTGATGAAAAACAAGACCTTTTTCAAGAAAAATTAGGAAATTATGTATGTTTTATAAAGCAGCAATTGGAAGCTCTATCATTCTGCAAAAAACTCTTCCCTCACTCCGCAACATTTGAACCACTTAAAAAAGCTGTTGATATTGCAGGAAAAATTTTAATTGAGGAAGATTTATTAAGTAAGGCTATTATAGATATAAAATTAGAACCTTATAAAGCTACCAATAATACAGGGAATAATCAACAGCAATTTGATTATTATAAAGAAGTACTAAGTTGGCTTAATGATTTTAGTGCAGGAAAATTTTCAAAAATAGAACAATATAGTGCTAATTTTACTGCTAATGAAATGAAAGCTAAATCGCATTATTTTTTAGGTATGTTATATGAAAATAATATTAGTCTTGTTGGTAGTATTAAGGTTGATGATAAATATTTAGGCATATCATATAAAAATAATAATTGGCTTGCTGCAAACGAAAAAAAGCTATATTCGCTTTTAGCAGTTAGAGAATATATCGAAGCTTTAAAAATAGAACTAAAAGAATATTGTGAAAATACAAAAGCTGAAAAAGATTATAGTTTTATGTATGGTTCTGGGGAGTGTAAAACTACTTTTTCTGTTATTTGTTCAAAGATAGGTAATTTACTTTTAAACTTAGGTAAATCTTACGATAGCACAAATCAAAGTGAGCACTCCATTCCTTTAATTTTGAGAGCCATGAAATACTTTATGATAAGCGTAAATTTGAGGTATATTGAAGCATGCGACACAATTCTTACAGGAATTTTCGATAAACAACCAAGAGATATAAAGGATAATTTGCAAAAACAACTATGTAAATCCTTAGGAAAATATTTATTAAAATTAGGTTTATTCAGAAAAGCAGAGTATAAATTTCAAGAAGCCCAGGGGCTCACTAACGATAGTAAAGAGCAAATAGAACTAGAAGTAAAAATTAATGAAATTAGAGGAATGGGGTCAAATCTTTCTTTCCTTAAAGCTAAACGTGAGAAAGGTGAGTTCGAAGATCTTAGTATATTTAAAGAGAAAGCCTTAGGAAAGTTAGTAAAAACTAAAAAGTTGCTTAATAATATTACTAAGATACCTCAAGAAACGCAATATAAAGATCTGTATGATGAAATTGATCCACCACAACCACAAGCAGTGATTCAGCCAGAGCCACAACCGCAGCAGTCACAAGCACCAGTGCCATCAGCACCGAATCCACCAGTAAATGAGAATGTACCACCACTTAATCCAAACGAAGTTGGGGCTTTAGGAGAGAATAACGAAATACAGAGTAATATAGCTTGAAAAATACCCTTTGTGTTATGCCGTGGGGACATATTGCCAGCGTGGATCAGTTTTCCAGTTGTCATCTAGCTCACTTGTAGCGGGATCCAGTTAAAAATACTAATAATATATTTTAGCTATATTCTTTTACGTATAAATAAATATAACCCTATTGATAAAATAAAGAATATATTCAAGTAGCAAGCAGTAATAAAAGCTAAATTTTTTGAAGCAAAGTTTTGTAATGTAAAGTGAGCAGAAGTAGCTATTAATACTGATAAAGCAGCAAATAATATCGGCATGAAAGTTGTTTTTTTACTATAAGGATATTTTAAGAAAACTGCCAATGCTAAAAATGGTAATACAAAATTATATAAAGGCCAAATGATTCGTTGGTGGGCTTCGGCAATTAATTTAATTTTTTTCATGGGATTTAAATCAACAGGAGGTTCAAGCAATTCTTCAATATAATATTCGTTTGCTTCCTTATTATGTGTTGTTCTTTGTGAGATTAATGGATTATCATTTTGTAGCTTTATCATCAATGAATCAAAAGTTAGCTGCGTTATATTCCCATTTATGTCATATTCTTGTCTACTACCCTTACTAAGCTCAAAAATAGGATCATTCTCATGTATATTAAGTATGCCGGAATTTGCAAATACTACGGATGGGTTATCAGTATTGCGGTTATCAAATATGATTACGCCTTTCATAACATTCCCTGTAGATTTTTTATCTATATAAACAGTAATATCTTTTGTTATTTTGTTAAAAGTCTTTTCCTCAATCATACTTGATATATAGTTATTCTTTATAAAGCTTAAACGTGATTTTAAATTTATATGGGATAAAGGCATGACAGTGGAAGATATATAATAAGCAAGTAATGCGACTATCAATGCAACATATAAAGCAGGTAGGGCTAGCTGTAAGTTACCTACCCCTGAAGTTTGTAATATAATTAATTGCCTCTCAATTTTTAGGTTATTATAAATATAAATTATTGTAATAACTGTTATGATAGGTAATAAAATAAATAGTAAGGTAGGTAGGACTAAAATTATTAAACTCAAGAAATCCATAACTTTTATACCTTTGTCAAATAAATATAAAAGCTTTAATACTTGAGTAATCCATACCAAGCTAGTCATTGAAAAAGTAATGACTATAAGCAGAGGTAGGATATTTTTTATAAAATATTTTCGATATAGTAACATATATACTTATTTTATTTGAAAATTGGTTTTGGTGTTATCCCTTGGTTTTTATGTCATTCTTAGCAACGGCGGGAATCCAGCATAAAGTGAGATAATATCGAGCTTTTTATTTGTATTTTTTATTACTGGATTTAGTTAGCAAGCCACGGAATGACAGAGCACCCACCCATCTTATTATATTATTTTTAAAAATTCGGTAAATTAGCTTACCAATTAATATTGTTATAAGTCCGGTGATAATACCATAAATTATGTCGCTTGGATAGTGCATAGCAAGACTAATGCGAGATAGAGACACTAATATAATAACACAAATCATTAATATTTTAATTGGTAATTTTACATAATTCCAAATAAAATACGTTAATAAAACGCTAAGTGCTGCGTGACTACTTGGAAAACTCGATAAGCATCTTTCACTTGCAGTATTTAATATAGTGATAAAACTTCCCTCAGGTAGGCTACAATAAGGGCGTGGTAAATTAACAGTAAATTTAAGAGCAGTAAAAACCAAACCAGATACGCCATATACTATCCCGATTTCAACTAATTTATTATAACTATGCCAAAATTTATTTTGTCGCTCATTATCGTTTTTGATTTTCTTTAGTTGAATATAAAGATATATACAGTATAAAATATATATTATGGCAAAATTAGCGATATTAAAACAAAAAGAAAATATTCTTAAAAAATAGGCAAACAGCCCGATATTAGTAATTTTATTTAAGAATAAAAATATTTCTTGGTTTAAACCGCAAAAATTATAAAAAACTTCAAACATTATTTTATTAGTTTATGTTACAGGTGACAATACTGGGCTGCGGAGCATCTATAGGCGTACCGGTAATCGGATGCGGTTGCTCTATATGTTTATCAGATTCAAAGTACAATAAAAGAACTAGATCAGCAATATATATCAACGATGAAAATAGTCAAATATTAGTTGATTTTGGCTTTGATATCAAACATCAGCTAATAAGAGAAAAGGTAAATAAACTTGATTGTGCGGTATTAACCCATTATCATTCCGATCATGTTAATGGAATTGATGATTTACGAATATTTTCTTTTATGGAAAAAAAGGCATTAGAAATCTATACAGACGAGAATACAGCAGTAAATTTACATAAAAGTTTCGACTATTTATTTGGTTATAATTCATTTATGCAAGGTCCAGTTCTTGAAACTAAAAATATTGGTTTTTTTGATAAAATTAAGATTAACACAATTGAAATACAATTTTTTAGGCAAAATCATGGTCCTATCGATAGTTTAGGTTTGCGGATAGGTGATTTTGTTTATTCGCCTGATGTTATTAATTTTCCGCCTGAGTCAGAAAAATTTTTGCAGAATATAAAAATATGGATTTTAGATTGTATGGATTATACTTCAAATAAAAACCATGCAGGGCTTGATAAAGTGTTAGAGTGGCGAGAGAAATATAAACCAGAGCAAATATTATTGACAAATATGCGTCATACTATAGATTATCACGAAATTATAAAAATACTTCCAGATAATGTTAAACCGCTTTATGATGGCTATAGGTTTATAGTGTAATATATGATTATTTTAGAAAAAGTTTGTAAGCGTTACGGCAAAAATTACGGCATTAAAAATATAGATTTAAGTTTTACCGCTAAAGAAACCACGGTAATAATTGGTCCATCAGGGGGTGGTAAGACTACTTTACTACGTGTTTTAAATAATTTAGAAGAGCCAACTAGCGGAACTTTGCTTGTAGACGGCAAAAAGCTGCTGCCAAAAGATAGAAGAAAATTGCGGCTAAAGGTCGGGATGGTTTTTCAGAATTTTAACCTCTTTCCGCATTTAACTGTAGGTAATAATCTGATCTATACACCAGTGAATGTTTTAAAAATTCCAAAAGATGAAGCTATATTAAAAGCAAAGGAATTGCTTGAGAAGTTTAAGCTAAGCCAGAAGTTTGACTCATATCCGGCAAATCTATCAGGTGGGCAGAAGCAGCGTATCGCAATAGCAAGGGCCTTAATGATGAAACCAGAAATTTTATTATTTGATGAACCGACCTCAGCGTTAGATCCTGAAAATATTAAGGATGTGATCGAGAATATTAATTTATTAAAAGAACAAATGAGTATGGTAGTAGTAACCCATCACTTAAAATTTGCAAAACTGATAGCTGATTGTATTATTTTTATGGATCAAGGACAGATTTTAGCAAATCAGCCAGTCCAAGAGTTTTTTAGCAAACCAGCTTCTCATAGGGCTAGGTTGTTTTTAGAGAATATCGGGGATTTTCTATAAAGAAGTGCATTTCTGCACCTTTTTATAGAAAAGAATAAATTAAAAAGTATCAAAAATAAAAGGCGGCTTCCACTTTTGATATTAATTGTTATACTTTCAATATGGACAGAAAATACATAAACTTATATTTATAATTTGCGGTACTATATTTGTAACCGGCTTAGCATATAAATATATAAATCAGCACTATCCAAAGTTTTTTAAAGAGCCGCAAAATATAGGAAGCTTTTGTGCATCGTTATTAATATTATTTAGTGTAATTTATAGCACTATGAGTCAAAATGAAATACGTAAATTTTGCCTGCAACTAGCAGCTTGGGCAGCAATTTTTTTAGTTATAATCATCGGCTATGCTTTTAGATTTGAGCTAAATTATGCTTATCAAAGAGTAGCATCAGTACTAATTCCATCATATAACTGGTCTACGGAAGCTGGCGAAATAATAATAGCTCGCAGCGGAGACGGACATTTTTATATTGATGCTGTTGTGAATAACGTTAAAATAAGCTTTATGGTTGATACTGGGGCAAGTGATGTAGCTTTAACCAAAGAAGATGCTCAAAAATTAGGATTCGATCTAACTCAGCTAAAATATACTAGAACTTATTTAACTGCTAATGGTGAGAATAAAGCCGCTCCTATAAAATTAGATAGTGTAATAATAGGAAAAGAATTTAAGGATGTTAGTGGACATATCGGACTTGGGGATCTGGATGTTTCTCTTCTTGGTATGTCAGTACTTGAACGCTTTAAAGGCTTTAAAATTGACAAGGATCTACTAATTTTGAATTACTAGAATAAAGCTTATTTAAAGCCTATAGTCCTCAGACTAATGGAATATGTGAACGATCCCACAAAACTATGCAGGAAAAATTTTATCATATTTTATTCCACCTTATAAGAATTACAAATTGATATAGATAATTGGCATTGAACATGAGAATATTAGTAACTGGAGCTAACGGCTTTATTGGATCATATATTACTGCTGCATTATTAAAAAGTAATTATGAAGTAGTATGTGCCGTTAGGGATATTGAATCTACTAGAAAAAAATTTCCTACTGCAGAAATTATACATTGTGATTTTAATACAGCTCTTAGCCCTCAGGATAAATAAATTAGAGAAAATAGATATAGTTATTAATGCCTCAGGTGTATTAACGTCTAGTCATGCTAATAATATTGAAAATGTTCATATCAACGGTCCAAAAGCTCTATTTAAGGCTTGCACTATTACTAACGTAAAAAGAATTATTCATATTTCAGCTCTTGGAATAGATGATGAAGAAAACACTTCTTATGCTTTAACCAAAAAAGTAACAGAAAGATATTTACAAAAATTAGAAAATATAGATTGGGTAGTTTTACAACCTTCTCTCATTTATGCGAGCGGTTGCTATGGCGGTACATCATTATTTAGGGCTTTTAGCAACATTACCGTATTTTATTCCTCTGATAGGTGACGGTTTACAACAATTTCAACCTATCCATATTGAAGATCTAGCGAAAGTAATCATTCATTGTGTAGAAAGAAAAGGAAAAATTTGTAGATTATTAAAAATAGTTGGACCTGACATAGTTACTATGAAAGACATCTTGATTGGATTTAGAAGATGGCTTGGGGTCGAACCTGCAAGACTGATAAAAATTCCTTTAATATTCATTAAAATAGCCTCTAAGTTAGGGGATTTTTTCAAAATAGGACCTATTAATTCTACGTCGTATAATATGTTACTTCAACCTAATATTGCCAATAAAAATGATTTTATTGATTTTACTTCTATAATTCCTAGAAACTTGCAGCAAGGTCTTACAACAGAACCTTTAACCGTACAATCTATATAGCATGCTAGGCTTTATTTTCTAAAACCTATAATAAAAATTGCCTTAGGGTTATTTTGGATAATGACAGGAATTATTTCAAGTATTTTTGCTTATGATGCTAGCAAGCAAATTATAATATCACTGGGTTTTAATAAGCAAATAGCACCTTACATATTATATGGAAGCTGCTTTATGGATATTATTCTGGGAATTTTACTAATTATTAAGAATAAAATAAGCAGTATATGTAGTTTACAAATTTTACTAATATTATCTTATACTTCACTATTAACGTATCTTAAGCCAATATTATGGTTGGATCCTCTAGGTCCAATACTAAAAAATATTCCGATAATATTACTTACTTTAGTAATAATGGCTATAGAAAGAGATAAATAATGGTATATCTTTTTATAAAAACTATTCATATTATTAGCTCTACTATTTTATTTGGTACTGGCATTGGCACTGCTTTTTTTATGTGGTGGGCAAATAAAACTGGTGACTTGTATGCGAAAGCATATGCAGCTCGGACTATAGTTATTACTGATTTTCTTTTTATTACTCCAACTGTGATAATTCAACCGATTAGCGGCATAATATTAGTAAATATGCTTGGTCATAATTATTCTGAATTATGGCTTTTCTTAACTTATATAGGATATATAATTGCTGGAATTTGTTGGCTTCCAGTGGTATGGATCCAAATTCAGCTAAGAAATATGGCAGTTGAGGCATTAAAACAGCAAGCATCCTTACCAGAGAAATATTATAAATTATTTAAATTATGGTTTTACTTAGGATGGCCAGCATTTATTAGTCTGATTGTTATTTTCTTCTTAATGGTGTTTAAACCATTATAATAAAATGAATTGAATTAGGTGTGATTTATAGGAAATATTTTATTTTTTAAGGGGATAGCGAATACTGCTAATGCTAACCCATTTACGGTATGAGATATGTTCTTAAAAAATTAAAAAATGATTTAGAAATTGCACCTAATTCAATTCATTTTACTATAGTACATTTAAAATTAACAATAAGCTTTATCAAAAGATACTATATTTATCCGTTTTGTTATTTTAATCAAGAGCTTTAACATTATTCTTTTGATTCAGTTGAATCTACTTTTTTTTCTTGCTCTTGTTTCTCTGAACTCTTCATTAAGTCCTTTGCCTTGCCTAACAATGATTCAGGGTGGTCTAATGCATCTCTTGCGGTATCTAATATTTTTTGTGTTGTATTTATTAAATTTTTTGCCCCTTCTAATAATGATTCTTTCGAATTATTTTCTGATTCAGACATAATATTTCTCCGTTGTTAGTTTGTTTTATGATATTAACAAAATATTTTTTAAATTCTAGGTAGAAATATTAAATAGAGTTGGCAATTATAAAAAAATATTTAAATTGTGTTAAATAAGCGATGTATAATTTATACCTTGAATATAAATTATATAGCTAAACCTAGATAAAATGGTTATACCGTTAATCTGTCATTCCGTGGCTACGACCACGGAATCCAGTGCTTTTAAAGGCTTTTCTGGATCCCGTGATCAAGTCACGGGATGACATACATATCCTTTTTATTCCGCTTCGGCTATACATTCTTAAACTTCTCTATCATGCGAGTAACGGAGCGTTCTAATTCTACACCTAGTTGTGGATAATCAGAAAAACTAAACCACTTTAGTTCATGTGATTCATTGTTTTTTATGAAATTATCATTATTTATTGTTTTTAATAAAAAACGTATATCATAGTGATAATGAGAGGGTTCTTTAGGTGTTTGAGGGATATAATGAACATCTATATCAAAAATATTATTACTTACTGCCTCAATCTCATTAATTCCTGACTCTTCTCGTGCTTCTCTAATTGCTTCAGTTAATATATCATCACTTTCACAATGCCCACCAAGTTGAAGCCATTTATTAAGCTTTTTATGATGCATCAATAGAAACTTAGTTTGATCATGATTGAGTAAGAACGCAGAGGCAGTAAAATGCCCCATACTCTTCTGCTTTGAAGAATTGGCTCTGCAAAACTTTAGGGAACTCGTATGCTCGCCTATTAAGTATAGGCTGTGCGTACTCGCCCCTCGTTTTACATTCCAATTCTCCAAATCATTTGAGTATGTAAAATTATCCAAAAACTCTAGCATTTTTTCTTTGGAAATAATTTCTTCAGGGTGAATACTGTTATAGTTTTGTAATAAAGATTTAAGATGATTTAGCACGTTTTAAACTATTTTTAAGCGTAATCTTGACTTGCTTTAATGAGCGAGGATTTGCATCCGTTACTTCAATTTCAATATTTTCTGAAACATTTATTTTAGTACCCACCGCCGGAACATTGCCCATTTTCGTAAGCACTAAACCGCTTATAGTATCGAACTCATCATCATCGTCTTTTAGCTTTTCGCCGATTATTTCTTCAAGCACTTCCACTTCAACACGTGCGTTTGAAATAATTGTTGAGTTATTAATGACCTTATAGTTATCATACTCTGATTTCTGATCATGCTCATCATCGATTCGCCCAACTAATGCTTCCATAACATCTTCAATCGTAACTAATCCATCAGTACCGCCATACTCATCAATAACTATAGCAATATGAGTTTTCTCACGACGCATTTTTGCAAGCAAATCCAATAACTTCATAGAGGGAGCAGCGATTATATGCTTACGTATTAGCTTTTTTAAGCGAAAATTTTGTTTCGTAACTAATGCTTTAAATAGATCTTTGATGTGAATAAAACCAACTATATTATCCAAAGTACCATCATATATTAGAGTTCTGGTATGCGGAATTTTTACCTTAATAGATTCGTTTAATTCTTCTATATTTGTAGTAAGTTTTATTGCCGCAATATCAGAGCGTGGTACCATTATGTCTTCAATGGTTTTGCCTTTTAATTTTAGCAAATTAGCTAAAATATTACGTTCATCTAAAGTCATTTTCTGACTATTAGTTTTTAGACGTTTTATAACGCTAAAAAAATCATCCGGTACTTTATTTGAAAATAAAGATTTTATCGGTGAGAATAATTTCCGCAAATGAAAAATTGACTTATTATCGTGATTCTTTTTACTGTCATCTTCTTTTTTTGAAGATTTTAACATAAATTTTTTTATTTAATTAATAAATAAGGGGAGGATATACCGAAATGTGCTAGTATCTCGATTTCTAGATTTTCCATGATCTTTGTTTCTGTGTCATTTTGATGATCGAACCCGATTAAGTGTAAAATACTATGTATTAAAAGATGAATAAAGTGATTCTCAAAAGTTTTTTGTTGTTCGTATGATTCATTATATATTACATCATGGCAAAATGCTATGTCTCCTAAATGCATATAATCAGAATCCCCTAAATTTTCAAGGATAATAGGCTTATTACTAGAAGCTATTTCGTTACCGCTAAAACGCAAATCTTGCCAATTTAATTCATTAGCAGGAAAAGAAAGAACGTTGGTTGCTTTTTCTATATTACGAAATTGCTTGTTTAAGGTCAATATTTCTTCGTTATTTGTTAGCAAAATTGATAGTTCGAATTGCTTTATTTCACTAAAATTATCAAATTGTGATAAGGTTTTTTGAGTAATTTTTTTAATCAAAGCCTTATTTATTTGCTTATGCTCACGCCACTTGCTGTAGTTTTTTATAATCTCTACGTTTATCATTATTGTATAATTTTTGTCGTCATTGCGAGGAAAAACTGTAAGTTTTGTACGTGTGCAATCTCAGGAACTTATACTGTTTTATGAGATTGCCACGTCAATGCTTCGCCTTTCCTCGCAATGACGATGCCTATAATTTTCCTTTAACTTCTCAAAATCCTCGTCAGCATGGTATGAAGAGCGGGTTAGGGGGCTTGCGGAAACCATCAAAAATCCTTTTGTGCGTGCTACTCGCTCTAAATATTTAAACTCTTCAGGGGTAACGTATTTTGCCACTTCTGCGTGATTCTTTGTAGGCTGCAAATACTGCCCAATAGTTAGAAAATCAACCTTTGCTTCTCTTAGATCATCCATAACTTGCACTACTTCGCTGATTTCTTCCCCAAGCCCTACCATCATACCGGATTTTGTGAAAACTTCTGGTGATAGTTTTTTAATGTTATGGAGTAAACTTAGAGAGTTATAATATCTAGCTCCTGGTCTAATCGTGTTATATAAAGACGGGACAGTCTCAACATTATGGTTAAAAACATCAGGTTTTGCGTTCGCTATTATTTCCGCTGCTCCGTCTTTCCTTAAGAAATCAGGGGTTAAAATCTCGATAGTGGTATTTGGTGAAGATTTGCGAATTTCACTAATACACTCAGCAAAATGCGTAGCTCCGCCGTCTTCTAAATCATCACGATCAACCGAAGTAATTACTACATGCTTAAGACCCAGCTTTTGTACTGCTTCCGCTAGCCTTTGTGGTTCATGCGGATCAAGTAAATCCGGTCTGCCAGTTTTAACGTTACAAAATCTGCAAGCTCTAGTACAAACAGAACCTAAGATCATCACAGTTGCATGTTTCTTTGACCAGCATTCACCGATATTAGGGCAAGCCGCTTCTTCGCACACAGTATTTAACTTTAGATTTTTGATTAAATCTTTTGTATTATAATACTCTGAAGAGTTAGGAGCTTTAACCTTTATCCAATCAGGTCTTTTAGACATCTTCCCAAATTCTACTTCTAGAGGTAATTTGGGCGTCAATCCGGTACTCGCATCTGCGCAATCTTCTTTGTACGCTGCGGTGGCAAGCACTTCCGTGTTTCCTGCAAATTCCTCTCTATAAGCGAATTTGGAAAGATGTCTATCTAAGTTAGTCATAAAACGGAAATAATTTAATTAATTTTGTTACTTCGCTTAACACTTTCTGCTCAGCTTTGCTATTATCTTCGCTATTCTTTAAGCCATCTAAAATATCAGCTATTAAATGACCAACTAGCACAAAATCTTTTTCCTTAAACCCTCTAGTAGTGCAAGCTGGTGTGCCAAGCCTAATACCTGAAGTAATAAAAGGCGAAGTTTTATCAAAAGGAATAGCATTTTTATTGCAAGTAATACCTGCTCTATCTAAAGAATTAGCAGCAATTTTACCGGTAATGCCGTCTTTTCGTAAATCCACTAGCACAATATGATTATCAGTGCCACCTGTTAATATATCATATCCTCGCTCTTGCAGGCTACCGGCTAAAGCTTTGGCATTAATTATAACTTGTTTTATATAGCTTTTATATTCCGGCTGCAAGCTTTCTAAAAATGCTACAGCTTTTGCTGCTATTATATGCATTAATGGACCACCTTGCAAACCCGGGAATAAAGCAGAATTTATTTTTTTGCCTATCTCTTCATCGTTAGACAAAATTAAGCCACCCCTTGGTCCTCTAAGTGTTTTATTGGTAGTTGAGGTAACAATATGAGCGTGTGGAATAGGGCTTTGATGCTCACCTGCCGCAACTAACCCCGCAATATGAGCAATATCAGCCATAAGATATGCTCCTACCTTATCAGCTATTTCTCTGAATTTAGCAAAATCAAGATTGCGTGGGTAAGCTGAAAAACCAGCTATAAGCAATTTTGGTTTGTGTAAAATTGCTAAGCGTTCAACTTCATCATAATCAATTAAGTAAGTCTCTTTATCGACGCTATAAGAAACTGCATTAAACCACTTACCTGACATATTAGCAGTTGAGCCATGCGTTAAATGCCCACCGCTATCTAAAGACATACCAAGTACAGTATCACCCGGCTGCATTAAAGCAAGGTATACAGCTTGATTTGCTTGCGAACCGGAATGAGGTTGCACGTTGGCATATTTACAGTTAAATAGCTTTTTTGCTCGCTCTATCGCCAAATTTTCGGCTTTATCTACTTCTTCACAGCCATTATAAAAACGCTTACCTGAATATCCTTCAGCATATTTATTAGTTAGTACCGATCCTTGAGCTTCAAGCACCGCAGGACTTACGAAATTCTCAGAGGCAATAAGCTCAATCACACTATTTTGACGGGTTTTTTCATGCTTAATTATTTCGAAAATTCCTTTATCTATTTCTTGTAATTTATTATTAAAAATGTTCATTATGCCTCATGTATTTTTTGGTTTTGTTATGTATTTATGTCATTCCTGTATGGCATTGCCCGCGTGGATCAAAAAACGTCCTCGGTGTCACCCCGTGACTTGTTCACGGGGTCCAGTTAAAATACGTTAGTATTTTTTATTGTTTTTCTGGATACCGTGGTCAAGCCACGGTATGACATATAAAATTAACAGCAATCTCAATCCCTCTACCATCTATTGAATGGCTAAGTCTCGTTAATTTATGCCCACTATGAGGTATATGATATTTGGATAAATAATGCGAGGCGTTATACATTTCATTAACACTTACTACATCATCCAGCTCTCCATGAATCAAGCATATAGGCGTGGTCTTATTATTAATCTCAGCAGGCGGAATTAATGCACCCGAAAAACCTACAGTACAATAAAACGGCTCTTTTTGAATGAGAGTTAAATATAACCCGATCATAGTACCTTGAGAAAATCCGATAATTATCGTATCTTTATTAGTTAAATTTAGCTCTTCCTGCTTTTGCTTTATGATATCGTCTAGCTTAGAAATATTTTTTACCAGAAGCTTAGATATATTATCAGGGCTACGATCCTGTAAACTAAACCATTGTCTGCCATATGGAGCCATATCATAAGGCTCGATGCCATGCGGCGAAATAAAATGACAATCTGGTAAATCGTCTTTAATATAAGGGACTAATCCTATTAAATCGTGACCGTCCGAACCGACACCATGCAGCAATACTACCAATTTTTTTGCTGGCTGTTCTAAACTTGCTATTTCAGGATATTCAAAGTTTTTATTCATGGTTTTTTGTAATTTGTTATTGTATATGTCATTCTTAGCAACGGCGGGGATCCAGTCAATTATATTGTCATCCCGTGACTTGATCACGGGATCTTGTGCCATAGAATGTGTCCTGAGATACCGCGGTCAAGCTAGCTAGTATGACAGACTTTTTTCTGGATTCCCGCCGTTGCTAAGAATGACACTAAAGTCGCAGTATGACAATATTATTTCAGCATCTTCTCAAGTTCACCACTACTATATAATTCTGTTACGATGTCGCAGCCACCAACTAATTCGCCATTAATATATAATTGTGGGAATGTAGGCCAATCGCTAAAAACTTTTAAAGACTCACGTAACTCGGGATCTGATAACACATCAATATCACGAAATTCGACGCCAAGCTTAGTCAAAATCATCACTACTTTACCGGAAAACCCACACATAGGAGCTTCCTTAGTGCCTTTCATGAACAATACTACTTTATTATTTTTTATCTCATTTTCTATAAATTTAAAACTTTTATTTTCTAACATTAAAAACCTGATATGTTTAATTTTATTTGTAACATTATACACCATGCAAGCAGAAATAGTTAATAAAATCTTTGAAGTTTTTAGCAAGAATAATGAAAACCCAAAAACTGAGTTAGTTTATAAAAACAATTTTACCCTATTAGTAGCGGTAATATTATCAGCTCAAGCAACAGATGTGTCAGTGAATTTAGCGACTAAATCTTTGTTTGAAATTTATGATACACCAGAAAAAATTTTAGGGCTTGGTGAAGAGGGCTTAAAAAAATACATAAAATCTATCGGATTATTTAATAGCAAAGCAAAAAATGTTATTGCCTTATGTCAAATACTGATAAGTAATTATGACAGCAAAGTACCGAATAATTTTGAAGAGTTAGTTAAACTGCCTGGGGTTGGAAGAAAAACCGCAAATGTTGTGTTAAATTGTTTATTTGGCTTGCCAACAATGGCAGTTGATACCCATGTTTTTAGAGTAGCAAAAAGAATAGGGCTTGCTAAAGGTAACACACCTGAAGCAGTGGAAAAGGAGCTGCTGCAAATTATCGATGGAAAATGGCTAAGTCATGCCCATCACTGGTTAATCCTGCACGGTAGATATATTTGTAAGGCAAGAAAGCCCGACTGTGAAATCTGCCCTATCAAAGAATATTGTGAATATTATAAATCAGCGACTAAAATAATTTAGCAAAATTATTGTATGAATGAAAAAATGCTTTAGGTGTCATTCCTATGAAAGACATTATTGCTTAGATCGAAGAGCATCCACTGGAGGCATTGATGCGTAGATCGAAAAACGCCCTAAGGTAGTCATCTAGTTGCTTGGGAACTAGATCAAGAAAATAATAAAAAATACTAATTTTATTAGTATTTTTAACTGGATCCCGTGAATAAATCACGGGATGACAAGGGTGGAGCTAACACAATGCAGGTAAACCTCATACAAAAATGACATAAGAGAATTAACTAAACCTATTATTCTTCGGGAAGCCCATAGGGGGTAGTTTACCGGTGCTACCTCGTTTACCTAAAAAGGCAATAATATTCTTCTCAAGTTTCACTTTCCCGCCACTATTCCAGCTTAAGCCATCTTCCCTATTAAATATTTTAATATCTAAAAGCTTGGCGTTTTTAAACTTTTGTAGCGTTACGCCTTGTCCTTTTTTCATTTCCGGTATTTCATCGATATTAAACACCAGAAGCTTGCGGCTTTCACCAATGCAAGCAACGCTATCACCATTGACCGGTAAACAGGCTATACATGTATGACCATCTGGCACGTTCATAATTTGTTTGCCACTTTTTGTTTGAGCCATTACCTCGTTTGAATTAACCACAAAGCCTTTACCTATGCTGCTTGCAAGCAATAAAAGATGATCTGGCTTATAGACTAAAATCTCAGTAATATCATTATTGCCTATATCTACAAGCAATTTTATAGACTCACCCGTGCCTTTACCTTTAGAAATATTATCGGCAAGGAGGGTAAAAAATCTTCCTTCTGAGCTGATTATCAATATTTTATCGGTTGTGTAAGCCTCTAAAATAAACTTTTCTGCATCGCCCTCTTTATATTTAATACTAGATAAATCGTTATTATGACCTTTTAGCGAACGCACCCAGCCCATTTTTGAACAGATAATCGTAATTGGTTCTTTAGTAATAAAGGCCGTTATGTCAACTACTTGATTCGTTAGTGTTACTTGTTCAAAACTAGTTCGCCTCGCTCCTATCGTAGTATTTAAGCCGAATTTAGCCTGCACAGCTTTTATTTCTTTTTTAACGACTTTCCATAGCTCTTTTGGATTATTTAAGATTTCCTCAAGTATTGCTTGCTGCTTTTGCAAATTACTATGTTCAGTTATAATTTCTTGCTCTTCAAGTTTACGAAGCGAACGCAGGCGAGTATTTAATATTGCCTCTACCTGAATTTCGGTTAACTGAAACCGCTGCATCATTATCGCTTTCGGCTCATCCTCTTCACGGATGATTTTAATAATCTCATCAAGGTTTAGATAGGCTATTCGTAAACCCTCTAGAATTTCCAAACGATGCTTTATTTTGTTTAATAGATAAGTCGACCTGCGAGTAATAATATTTTGTCTATGGCTTAAAAACTCTTGCAGAACCTCTAAAATATTCATCACTTTCGGCACGTTATTACTACCGATGACATTCATATTTAGCTGGATACGGCTTTCTAAATTCGTCAACTTAAACAGAGATTCCATCACTATTTGCGGGTCACAGCTACGATCTCTTGGCTCAATAACAAGCCTAATAATATCAGTTGACTCATCTCTAATATTACTAACAAGCGGTATTTTTTTATCCTTAAGTAATATTGCGATTTGCTCTATAAGCTTTGACTTTTGAACTTGATAAGGTATCTCAGTTACAACTATCTGATATACGCCATAATTTAGCTCTTCTTTTTCCCATCTAGCTCTTACTCTAAAGCTACCCCGTCCCGTCATATAGGCACTAGTGATAACATCACTTTTATCAATAATTATGCCACCGGTCGGAAAATCAGGTCCTTTAATGAAATTCATTATGTCACTAATTTCGGCTTTCGGATGATCGATTAAATGCATCAAAGCATCACAAAGCTCATGCAAATTATGCGGCGGAATATTAGTTGCCATACCGACCGCTATGCCCTCTGAACCATTAGCAAGCAGGTTCGGAAAGCTTGCCGGCATTATGACCGGCTCTAAATCGGAATCGTCATATGTTGAGCGGAAATCTACTGTATCCTTGTCGATATCTTCCATAAGAAGCGTACATATCTCCGTCATACGTGATTCGGTGTAACGCATTGCAGCCGCATTATCGCCATCGATAGAGCCGAAATTACCTTGTCCGTCAATTAATGGATAGCGGAGGGAAAAATGTTGAGCAAGACGCACTAAAGTGTCATATACTGCAACGTCGCCATGTGGGTGATATTTACCGATTACGTCACCGACCACCCTTGCACATTTCTTATAGCCCGAATTCGGTTCAAGCCTTAGCTGCAACATTGCGTATAATAACCGACGATGTACAGGCTTTAACCCGTCACGTACGTCAGGAAGCGAGCGGGACATGATCGTTGACAGTGCATAAGCAAGATAACGCTCGGATAAAGCACTCCCAAAGTCAATATTTTCTATTTTAGCTTCTTTCATAATTTATTTAATTTTTTTGTTGCGGTGTTATCCCGTGGCTTGTCCGGCGTTGCTGTATGACTCAAGAAAAACACACAGTGTCATCCCCGCAAAAGCGGGGATCCAGCATAAAGCGAGATGACATCGAGCTTTTAATTTTAAAAATTTTCTGTATTTAGGCTTTTTTTTTGCTGGATTCCCGCTTTTGCGGGAATGACATAGGAGCCATCTAGCAATGCTGGCTTGTCTACGAGATCACACCGAGAGTGTTTTTCAACCTTTGCAATGAAAGGAGGAGTACCCCAAAAATCTTCGTGCTTTATCCAATGTTTAGTTTCTTCCAATCTTTTATCTGCGAGTTTTGAAAAATACATATCTTCTTCAAGTGTAATTTCATCAAAATCTTCTTCCTTTGTTGTCATAAATTATTCTCACTAAATATTAAATAAAGAGTTGGGTAGACGAGTATACTACTTCAAAACGCAGCTTTGCTTATTTTGTGCTAGTTTCTTACAAACTGCTTTTGCTTGACTAAGGTTATCATAGTTACCAGCTAATATTAAATAGAAAAATTTTCCATCGTCACATTTAACTTTTTGAGTAGTGATAACAGCGTTTTTTAGGATTTTTGGAAATTTCTTTTTTATTCTCTCACCTTCATTTGTTGCATCTGCTTCCGATTTTACTGAACCAAGCTGCACTTTATAGCTATTTGAATTATTAGAACTTTTTATATTTTTATTACTATTTGTACTTTCTTTATCACGTTTTATTATATTTAACTCTGTTTCATCTTTTTGTGAAGTATTATTTGGTTCTATTAAAGAAAGCAGATTTGATATGTCATCTGAAGAATTTATCTCAAAAGGGTCATCATTTTGATTGCGTGAATTTATATTGACAGGCTTTTCAGGTTCAGGAAGAAGTTTTGCATTTTTAGGGTTGGTATTTTTAGAAATAAGGTTTTCGTATATAGTACTATGCACCGCAGATGGCATAATATCTTCTACTTTAGTAGGTTTTATTTTTGTAGGTAGTTCGTCTGCATAAATAGTAATTACCGGCTTGCTATCTTGATAATATTGATAAGCAAAATAAATAGCAGCAATACATATCAAAAACACCAAACATATTTTAGTAAAAATATTATTAATCATATATAAAATATTTGAGATGTCATTCCGTGGCTTGGGAACTAGATCCAGCAAATAATAAAAAATACTAATAGTATTTTTAACTGGATCCCGCTACAAGCGTGCGGGATGACAACTGGAAAACTGATCCATGCGAGCAATGCCGCCACGGGATAACAATTGAGCTACATTCTAGTCATCGGTTCTACACCTATAACCTCAAGACCGCTAGCGATAATTTTCTGTATGGCTTTAGCAAGAGCAAGGCGTGCTGTTGTTAACTCTACATTATTTTCTATTATGAATCTATAATCGTTATTTTCCTTACCAAAGTTCCATAAAGCATGAAATTTTGAAGCTAGATTTATCAAATAAAACGCCACTCTATGCGGTTCAAAATATTTTGCTGCTGTTTCTAAGGTTTTTGTCCAGCTAGCTAAGAGCTTTATTATCTCAATCTCTTCTTCCGATGATAATAACGATAAATCATATGTGCCAGCTTCAAAGCTATTATAAGATTGCGGAATCGTTTCCATAGCTTTCGATAATATCGATAGCGTTCTAACATGTGCATATTGGACATAAAATATAGGATTTTCTTTAGATTGTTCTTTTACTTTTATTAGGTCAAAATCAAGTGTCTTGTTATTTTCTCTTGTTAACATCATAAATCTTATAATGTCTTTGCCTACTTCATGATTTACGTCTTGCACGCTAGCGAAAGTTCCAAGACGCTTTGACATCTTAACCGGCACGCCATTTTCAACAAAGTTCACTAATTGACAGATTTTAACATCAACTTTAACCTGTTCTTTGCCTAAAGCTTTAACAGTCGCTTCGATTCTTTTGACATACCCGCTATGATCAGCACCAAGTACATAAATTAAGTGGTTCGCTCCTCTATCTATTTTATCTTTTGCATATGCAAGATCGGAAGCGAAATATGTCCAACTTCCATCGGCTTTCCTTATAGGGCGATCTTGATCGTCACCGTATTTTGTAGACTTAAATAATTCTTGCGTTCTGTTTTCCCACTCTGCGTGGACTTTACCTTTGGGAGCAGGTACACTACCCTCATAAATTAACCCCATGTCGGTCAGTAATTTAACAGTTTTTTCTATTTTACCATTATCGTGTAATGTCTGCTCGGAAAAAAATACATCGTGTTTAACGCCTAGCTCTTTTAAATCTTCTTTATTTAAATCTAGCATTTTTTGGATAGCGAAATTTTTAACTATTTTAAACCTTTCCAGCTCATCCATATTTAATAATTTATCACCATATTCTTTGGCTAAGGCTTGCCCGACAGGAATTAGATATTCCCCTGGATATAACCCTTCAGTAATAGTAATTTTTTCGCCTAAAGCTTCCCTATAACGTAATATTACTGTGCTTACTAAATCATTTATTTGTGAACCTGCATCGTTAACATAATATTCTTTCGTAACAGGATATCCTACTTTTTTTAAGATATTTGCAAGCACATCTCCATATACTGCACCTCTTGCATGCCCTATATGCATCGGTCCAGTTGGATTAGCTGAAACATACTCAATATTGATATTTTTGTTTTTATCTACGTCAATTTCAAAAAATTTAGATTCGTTTTGTAAAATATCTTTAATTGCAGTGTGCCAGCTATCAGCTTTAATAGTAAAATTAATAAACCCTGGTCCTGCTATTTCTATACTTGCGATATATGGTAGTTCATTAAGAATTTCTTTGAATTTTAATGCAACTTCACGAGGAGGAACGTTTTTTTTGGCAGCAATAATCATGGCGATATTACTTGATAAATCGCCGTTAAAGCTATCTTTCGGAGTTTCAATACTAGCATGATTTGCTATTTCAGAATTATTATATAACTGCGTACTTGCAGTAATTATATCGTGTTTTAGTTTGTTAAATATATTCATGATTAAGTTTTAAATATTATTAAAGTTCAGCGAACAAAGTTGGTTATACTCTTGAATAGCAAAGCGATCAGTCATACCGGCTATATAATCGGCAATAATTCTAGCTTTAC
The DNA here is from genome assembly GCF_000012385.1 of Rickettsia bellii RML369-C. Taxonomy (NCBI): domain Bacteria; kingdom Pseudomonadati; phylum Pseudomonadota; class Alphaproteobacteria; order Rickettsiales; family Rickettsiaceae; genus Rickettsia; species Rickettsia bellii. Next base: position 1,401,255 of record NC_007940.1, on the reverse strand, counting down.
TATTCGGATTGTTAGAATCTATTTGTATCTTCCAATTAACAGGCAGTAAATTAACATCCTCCATATAAACCTTAAATAAGCCTTGCACGATCTTAGTACATTTAAGGCTGATTGCAGTAATCCTATTACTTTTATAAACCCGCTCATGTAGAAATTTTTTAATCTCTTTAATACGCTCGTTAGTTTTTTCTGTAAAATCGACTATTTGATAATTTAGGTTACGTATTTCATCTATATGAGTAATTTTTTCTTTATTTATATTAGTCTTAGTTTGCCATAATAAATCGGTAATGAGTTCATGCATTAGCTTGCGTACTACTTCATATATTAAACAAGAAGAGCTTATATTTTTATATTTTGATTTAAGTTCAAAAACATGTTGGTCGATATATTTAAGCTCAGCAAGATTATTAAAATCGATGATTTTAGCACCGATACTATCCTCCAAATCATGTGAAATATAGCTAATATCATCAGCAAGTGCTGCTATTTGAGCTTCAGCAGAAGCGTAAGTATTAAGCTCTAAATCATTTTGGCTATTATACTCTTCTATATACTCATTTACCTCGCCGCTTATAGGACCATTATGCTTTACTATCCCTTCTAAAACTTCCCAAGTAAGGTTTACTCCTCTATAAGCAGCATATCTTTTCTCAAGTAAAGTTAATATTTTCAAAGATTGAGCATTATGAGAAAAGCCGTTATGCTCTTTCATGCACTCATTCAAGGATCTCTCGCCCGCATGACCAAAAGGTGTATGACCAAGATCATGAGCAAGTGCTATGGTTTCGGCTAAATCACTTGAAAGATTTAAAGTGTTAGCAATAGAGCGAGCAACTGTTGAGACTTCTAAAGAATGAGTTAGCCTATTTCTATAATGATCGCCCTCATGGTTGATAAAAACCTGAGTTTTATACTGCAAACGCCTAAATGCATTAGTATGGATGATACGATCACGATCACGCTCAAACTCGTTGCGGTAAGAGGTCGGTATTTCTCTGTATAATCTTCCTCTGCTTTTAAGCGGATCAGAAGCATATGAAGCTAGCATTGTTATCCTTTATGTTTTATGTAATCGGTATGTTATTTTCCTTGTTGTGTAGCTTGGTTCTATCGCTGTCATCCTATGGTTTGTTGCATGATTACTTCTGCCATTGTCATCCCGTGGCGGCATTGCCCCGCGTGGATCAAAAAACGTTCTCGGTGTCATCCCGTGGCTTGTCCACGGGATCCAGTTAAAAATTATAAAATAATTTTTTCATATAAATCAAGCCACTCTGGATTTTGAGATTCAATCAGATTTAATTTCCACTGTCTTTTATATTCTTTTAGTAATTTTTCACGACTAATTGCAGCTATGACATAATGATATTGTTCAAAATAAACTAATTTATTTGTGTTATATTTAGAAGAAAATCCTTTAATTATTTTATTCTTATGCTCATAAATACGTTTTATAATATTCGAGGTTATGCCAGTATATAATGTACCGTTACGTTTACTAGCTAATATATATACATAATATTGTTTCATTATATTATTAAAATTAAAAGCTCGATTCTCTCGCTTTATCTGGATCTAGTTCCCAAGCCACGTGATGACATCACACATATTTCTTGAGCCATGCAACAATACCAGTTCCTCGCAGTGACGTTGAAGCTTAACACACACAACAACGCTACCTTGAAAAAATATGAAATATTAGGTATATTATATAATTTATAAGATTTTTACAAGGTTATTTTAGTGACAATCACAATTACCGATAGAGCTTTTGAGCGGGTAAAGGAATTAATAGAGTTAGAAAAAGATAAGGATTTAGTGCTACGAGTATCCGTTGATAGCGGTGGTTGCTCTGGGCTAATGTATAATTACGAACTAGTTTCCAAAGATACTTTAGAAAAAGATGATTATGTTTTTACTAAACATAATGCTACTGTTATTATCGATCCTATTTCTCAAAAATTTATGTTAGATTGCACTCTTGATTTTATAGAAGAGCTAGGCAGTTCATATTTTAATGTCAGCAACCCACAAGCTAAAGCAAAATGTGGCTGCGGCAATTCTTTTGCGGTGTAATATTATCCAGTGGGTTGTTGTATAGATAAAGAATCGTCATTGCGAGCGAATGAAATGAGCGTGGCAATCCAGAAAAAATAATAAAAATACTAATATTATTAGTACTTTTTAGCTGGATTGCTTCGTCAGTTACTTCGTAATTTCCTCGCAATGACGAAAAAACCGATCCAAACAATAATGCCTTGCGAGGAGCGAAGCTTTGTTGCAATCTCAGGAATTTTATACTACCTCATGAGATTGCCGCATCGAAACTTGCAGTTTCTCCTCGCAATGACTTTTATTAGAACTTAAGTTTTGTACCGATCAGACCAACAGTACCTTTAGTTTTCTTGTTAGGAGCTTCAGGATAATATACTGGTTTACCTTTAGCTTGGAAATGTGAAATTTCTGCATATGGTAATAAACCTGGCATAATTTTATATTCTGTAGCTACAGTTATAGTATCCACAGTGTTCTTATATCTTGAAGATTTAAAATAGCTAAGGCTTGTTTTAATAGGACCTTGACCATAAGCGATAGCTCCGTTGTAATAATAAGTATTACGACCATTTTTATGGTATTGAGGAGTTGTTAAACTTTTTCCTAAGCTACCATAAGAAGCACCGCATGAGAAATTACCATATGTAAAAACTGCACCGAGATTATAAGCTTTTAAGTTAGATAGTTTATAAGTATCTAATACTGTATATGTTTTATCTATTACTTTGGAACGAACAGCAAGGCGAGCAGGTTTACCATATTCACCAGTAACGGATAATTTTAAATCTGCATCTTCACCAAGTGCATGTTCATAAGTTAAACCACCAGATATTGAATCTGTAACATTTTGATTAATAGTAATAATTTCGTCGTTTTCTACAATGTTACGCTTTATGCCAGTGCGGACATTAGTAATACCAGTAATCGAATCATCAAATACGACATTATTTATATTTTTATTACCACCTGTGTTGGCAGAATCAGGAGTATAAGATATACCGGCTTGGAAACCTTTCATTTTAGGGGTATAGAAGCTAATCTTTCTAGCTGCCTCAGCTTTAACATTAAATTCGTCAAAATTGTTAGAAAATGACTCTATATAGAAGCTAGGGCTGGTATCAAAATCGGGTTTTAATTTTTCATATTGCATGTATTTACTACCAACGTTAATATATCTCAAATATCCACCTGATCCAGCAGCTACTTGACCACCAGTAATACGAAGTTTATTACCTGCATCATAAGGAGAACCAAGCTCTACTTTACCGTAACTAGTTTCAATAAAGATGTGAGAACCATTATAAGATGTAGATGTTTTTGATCTTGTAGTAGGTTGTAATACTATTTTAACCCCACCTATTACATCATTTATAGTTTTAGTTATAGTAGCCGCAAATGCTGCCTCTGTATAAAACGCTGTTTTTTTCCTATTGTCACTTAAATTTTCAAATTCACCTAAACGATTTTGATTCGAGAAACCACTTTCAAATAGATAAAAACCTTCTAATTTTATTTCAGAATCAGAACTAGAAATGACAGGAGTTGTACTTCCTGAGGCAAAACTGGTAGTAGATGCAAGACCAATAATACTTGCTAATAATAACTTTTTCACTTTAAAACCTCATATATTAGTGAAACTATATGCTATAATTAAGGTTATTATGTTATAGCGGCTAAATTAATTTATGTTGAATATAATATAATATAATTTTTAAAACTTACAATAAATAAACATATTTTAATTTGTAATTATTTATTTATAGATGTATAATGTTGTATTATTACAACTTATGTTATTAAAGTGGTTTAAAGTTAAAGCAATTACAATTTTAAATAAACATAATTACTTTGTATTAAAAATAATTATCAGTTATATTTTATAGTTTAACTAAATAATAAATTTATTATGTCTATAATGTCGGATAAATGGATAAGGGAAGCTGTTATAAATCATAAAATGATTGAGCCTTTTGCAGAAAAGCAAGTAAGGGTTAAAGATTCAGAAAAAATTATTTCATATGGTTTATCTTCTTATGGCTATGATGCTAGAGTATCAAATGAGTTTAAAATATTTACAAATATAAACTCTACTATGGTTGATCCTAAAAATTTTGATAAATATAATTTAGTTGATAGGGAAGTGGATGTATGCATTATTCCGCCCAATAGCTTTGCACTTGGTAGAACTGTAGAATATTTTAAAATACCACGTGACGTATTAGTTATTTGTGTTGGTAAATCTACTTATGCAAGGTGCGGTATAATAGTAAATGTTACGCCTCTAGAACCAGAATGGGAGGGGCATGTAACGCTAGAGTTTTCAAATACTACACCGCTGCCGGCTAAGATTTATGCAAATGAGGGAGCTTGTCAATTTTTATTTTTAAAAGGTGATCAAATTTGCGACTTATCTTATGCAGATCGTCAAGGAAAATATATGAAACAATTAGGTGTAACTTTGCCATTAACATAATTGTTACTTTTTTTGTTGCAAGATACATGTAAATTATTTTATATAAAAGCATGTTAATTTTTACTTTAAGATAACATAAAGTATAATTTTTAATAATATATTTAATAACCATTTTTCTTAATAAAGGATTTTATGAGTACAATAAATACCGATGCAAACGAGGCAATGCCTCATATTTCTGTTAATGCACAATATATAAAAGATTTATCTCTTGAAAATCCTGATGCTCCATCTTCTTTGGCAGCTTTAGAACATAGACCTCAAATTGATTTGTCTCTTGATATAAATATCACTAATCTATCAGAAGAAAATTTTTATGAAGTCGAATTAAATATTGAAGCAGTAGCAAGAAATGAGAAATATAAATTATTTCAAGTAGAGCTAAAATATGCAGGTGTATTTAACTTAATTAATATTGCTCCTGAGCAACATCAAATTTTGCTATCAGTCCATTGTCCGGCAATGATATTTCCATTCGCTAGAAAAATTATAGCAAGTTGTACCCAAGATGCGGGATTTCAACCTTTAATGATTGATCCGATAGATTTTGGAGCTTTGTACCATAAGAAAATGTCTGAGCATCAGAACTAAAAACCGCTTAAGTATTATGAAATCTTACCTTTTACTTAATTAATTGGTATGGTTTTTAAATCACAGATATACTTTAATAGTAAAAATTTTATCAATATAATTAAAAATTCTTTACTTACGTTGCTAATAAATGTATAAAGCACTAATAAAAAATTATAATTTAGTTAACAATAATTAACTGTAATTAAATTATAGCACAAACATAAAAATTGAATTTTAGGAGAAAATAAAATGAGAGTTTTATTAATTGAAGATGAACCAGAAATGGCTAATCTAATTGAGCTTACTTTAGCTTCAGAAGGAATAGTTTGCGATAAAGTTTCGGTTGGTTTAGAAGGTTTAAGATTAGGTAAACTTGGTAGGTATGATCTAATGATTTTAGATTTAATGTTACCTGATATTAATGGTTTCGAAATATTACTAAGATTGCGTGCAGCAAAAATAAAAACCCCTATTTTAATCTTATCTAGTTTAACTGATACAGACCAAAAGATTACTGGCTTTTCTTCAGGAGCTGATGATTACTTAACTAAACCATTTGTTAGAGAAGAGCTAATCGCTAGAATTAAAGCTATAGTTAGACGTTCTAAAGGGCATGCTGCATCAGTATTTAGATTTGATAAAGTCAGTGTAAATTTAGATACTAGAAGTGTTGAAATTGACGGTAAAAAAGTACATTTAACCAATAAAGAATATGCTATTTTAGAACTATTAATATTGCGTAGAGGAACAATTTTAACTAAAGAGATGTTCTTAAATCATTTATATAGTAGTCTTGATGAACCTGAAATGAAGATTATCGATGTATTTATCTGTAAATTGCGTAAGAAATTAAGCGATGCTGCTGGTGGTAAAGACTATATAGATACAGTTTGGGGACGTGGTTATATGCTAAAAGAGTATGATGAGAATGGACATAAGGAAGCTTTAGCCCAAGGAGCATAATGTATTTTCATTTAGAAATAGGTGTTGTTGCATGAATACTAAGTCGTCATTGCGAGCAGCTGTAGGCTGCGTGGCAATCTCATGAAGTGGTATAAAACTCCTGAGATTGCCGCATCAATGCTACGCATCACCTCGCAATGACAAAAAAACTTTTCATTTACTATAATATATTATGACATTATCTAATTCCGCTCTTGGTAAAAAAAGTACTTATAAAGATACTTACGATCCAACTTTATTGTTTAAAATCCCACGTATAGATAATCGTAAAGAATTAGGTATAGTTAATGATAAGCTTCCATTTCATGGCGTAGATATTTGGAATGCTTATGAGCTATCTTGGCTAGATAAAAAAGGTAAGCCTTGTGTTGCGATCTTTACTTTTTTTGTGCCAACAACTTCTTCTCATATTGTAGAATCTAAATCAGTAAAATTATATCTTAACTCTTTTAATAATTTTGTTGTTGATTCAATGGAAGAGTTAAAAAGAACTATTTTGCAGGATTTAAGCAATAATACACATGCCGAAGTAACAGGAGAAATATTTCCTATAAATACAAAAATAGAATTTGGTAGTCCAACCGGTATTAACATCGATGATATAGATATAGAATGTAGTGAGTATGGTCCACCTAATAATAGCTTGATTAAACATGAAGATGTTTTAGTAGAGGAAGAACTTAATTCTAATTTATTAAAGTCAAACTGTTTAGTCACAGGGCAACCGGATTGGGGGACAATAATTATAAAATATAAAGGAAAGAAGTTAAAACACGATGCACTTTTAAAATATTTGGTATCTTTTAGAAATTGTAATGAATTTGCCGAGCAATGTGCAGAGCGTATTTTTACTGATATCAAAAATGCTATAAATCCTGAATTTCTTTCTATATATATAATATACACAAGACGAGGTGGAATTGATATTTGCCCGTATCGTTCTACTGATTCAAACTATACTCTACCGAGTTCTAAAAGACTAATTAGGCAGTGATAATAATAGTACCGAACAGTTATTAAAAAAATATTATATTTTATTCAGGCGTAGGTGACCTTATATGTCATTCCCGCTTCTGCGGAAAAGCATTGCCCGTATGAATCGAAAAGTGTCCTAAGGTAGTCATCCCGTGGCGGCATTGTTGCGTGGATACCAAATCGTCATGAGCTACACGACTGCAAGGAGCGTGGCAATCCAGAAAAAAATAATAAAAAACGTTATAAAGTTAGTATTTTTTTACTTCCTTGCTTCGTCAATTACTTCGTAATTTCCTCGTAATGACGACTCTCAATCCATGCAACAAAGCCTACTGTGGCTTAGGAACTAGATCCAGAAAATAATAAAAAATACTAATTTTATTAGTATTTTTAACTGGCTCTAGTTCATAAATCACAGGATGACAATTGGAAAACTGATCCATGAGGGCAAGCCTTAAGCGGGAATGACATAGAATAATATACCCAATGATACCGGGCAATTGTTTCCAAATTAGCTTGTATCGACCTTTATGGAATGTGCTATACTTTATCCATTAAATTCTTAGCTATATCGGTTTCTGAAAGATTATTATTTTTGGTTGAATGGAAATATTCTGAAACAAGTTTAACAACTTCATCAGAAAATTCATCTTGTAGTTCTTTACTTGCTAATAATTTTTGGCTTTCAATTAATTTAATAGTTTCAACTTTCTTATGCTCTAAAAATTCTTCAATTTCTTTAGTTTTTTCTTGAACTATTTTTTCTGTAATTTCATTATTTTCTTTGGTCATTTGAAGTTGCAGAGCTTCTAAATTTTTTATTTGCTCTTCAGTTTGTTCAAATAATAATTTTGCATCGTCTTTTAATTTTTCAGCTTTTAGAACTCTCTCTTGTACTTCTAAAACTTTCATATCCAAAGATTTTAAAATTGCTTTTTTTGCTGGTCTATAAATTAAATACACAAAAATTATAAAACTAATAGCAAGCCAAAAGCTTTCATCTAGAAAATGCATTATTATTGTATTTTTATATTTTTTAGTAAGTTTATATCTGCTTTAGTGCCAGTGATTTTTTCGATAATACTAGCAGCAAGCATTATAGTCGCATCTACTTTACTAGTTCTAAATTTTTCTGCAACTAATTTTATATCTTTAATATTTTGATTTATCAGCTTTCGTAGGTTTTGTTCTAAATTAGTTTTTTTAATCAAAAATTCTGCTTCTAAAGAATCTATTTTTTCTTTTTTTAACCTATCTATTTCAGTACTTATTCTTGTTATTTCTTCATTATAGTATTTATTTAACTTTTCGATTTCTAAAGCTAATTCATCGGCTTTTGCAATATTATCTTGAATATTGGATTGTCTATTATTTAAAACTCTTTCAATTTTAGGAACTATAAATTTGTAGACAAAAATATATAATAAGCTAAAAGTAACTATTAGCCAAAAAATTTGTGAATAATATGTATTAATATCAAATTGAGGCATATTATTTAAAAGCAAATTTTAGGAAAAGATAAGTAGCATTGCGATTACAAAAGAAAAAAGCCCCATTGCTTCAGCAAGACCTGCACCAATAAGTGCCATTCTCTGAAGCTGTTCGGTAGCTGAAGGATTTCTAGCTATTGAATTAAGTAGTGAACTAAATATATTACTGACGCCTAAAGCTGCACCAAGCATTCCAATAGCCATACAACCAACACCGATGAACTTTAAAGAAACCATATCCATAAAAAAACTCAACTTTAATTAATTAAAAAACTCTAGTGTAAATTAACTGCATCATTAAGATATACACAAGATAAAATAGTAAAAATATAAGCCTGAAGAATTGCAACAAAGATTTCAAACCCAATTAATATAACCATAAGAGGTATTGGTAGAAATTTCAAGTAAATCATCAATGTTACAACAAAGCTAGCAATTACTTTTAATAAAATATGACCTGCCATCATATTTGCCGCAAGCCTTAAGGATAAACTAGCCGGTCTTGCTAGATATGTAAATAATTCAATTATGATCATTAGTGGGGCAAGCCATAAAGGCGTACCATGGGGCAAGAAGAGGGAAAGAAAATGCATGCCGTGCTTTACAAAGCCAACTATAGTCACCATTAAAAATACTAGAATTGCTAAAGCGAAAGTAATAATGATATGGCTGGTAACAGTAAACCCGTAAGGTATCATGCCAAATAAATTACAAAATAAAATAAAAACAAATAGAGTGAAAATTACAGGAACAAACTTGCGTCCTTTACTGCCTACATTCTGATTTAGCATATCAGTTACAAGGTTATAGATTATTTCGCCACTTATTTGTAACCTTGATGGTACTAACCTAGGATTTGAAAAAGCCAAGTAAAAATAAGTTAAAGCTAAAACACTAGCAAGTAGCATATAGGCAGCTGAATTAGTAAAGCTAATATCGAAATCCATAACTTTGATGTCTATCAGCTTTTTTATATCAAATTGTACTAAAGGATTATGAAGCATTTTGTTATTTCTTACTGATTAGCCTTTGCCTGACTATATTAAATCCTGCTATAATTCCGATTATGGTAAATATAATAATAAATAAAGGTTTAGAATGAAAGAATTTATCAGTTAATAAACCAATAACAAACCCTACCATTGTTCCGGAAACTAAATCTATAGCTATAGTAAACGGACTTATTTCCTGTTGCAAGTTAGAATTAGGGGTTTTATCAGTTTTTAACTGATTAATTCTTGTCTTAATATCTTTTAATTTATCATTATCCACTATAAATCTATTTTATTTTTTGATTCTTCTATGGCTTTATCTATTGCTGCTGAAATACTATTTATACTATAATTCTCAGTTTGTACTCCGTTAACAAAGAAAGAAGGAGTTCCTATAAATTTTGGTGCTTTTGTTATAAAATTAGTATTAGCAATTAAGGTTTCAGTAATTTTATCATCGCTTAAACATTTTTTGTACTCTTCCGGAGTAACGCCGCCAAGCTGACCTATATCAGTTAATAACTCTCTATATTTATTACTAACTGACCATTTATCTTGTTGCTTTAATATAATATCATGAAACAGCATAAAGCTATTTATATCACCTTTGCAACGTGCTAAAATAGAAGCATCTAAATCTTGTTTAGTAGCAATAAATTCTCTAGTAACATATGCTATTTTATTAGTATCTATATATTTTTGTTTAAGTTCAGGAAAGATTGTAGAGTGATAATAAGCACAATGTGGGCAAGTAGGAGAGAAATATTCAACTACAACTATTTTAGAGTCTTTATTCCCAAGAACCATATCATTTTCATCTATCTTAAAAGTAACCTTAAAAGTTTTTACTTCAGGCTTTTGCTCTATTTGTTCTTGCACAGCCGGAGTTATTACAGCTGGAGTTGTTGTTTCGGTTGTTTGATTGTTGTTTTCATCTGAAGTTGAAGCCTGAGCTGGAGTTATGGATTCAGATGATTCTTGCTCTACTACTTTCTCTTTTTCTTCTGAGCAACCACTCAAAAGCAATAGAAATATTAACGTAATAAAACTATTTCGCATAATTTAACCCTTTATAATATTGATTTAACAATACAATAAGGTTTTATTTACTTTATTTCAATAGTAAATAAATTTGCTATATAAAATTATCTGCTTTATCATTTAAGCAAAATGTGTTATGCTAGACAGGATAATAGTCTAACATTGGATTCTTAAGCACTAAGAATTACTACGGAGGAATTAATAATGGTAAATATAGCACAATCCGAAGACAAAACAGAACAACAAAAATCTGAGTTTAAAATAGGACAAAGAATTGTTTATCCTGCACACGGAGTAGGTGAAATTACAAATATAGAGAATCATACTATTGCAGGTACTGAGATAAAGGTATATGTAATCTCTTTTCCTCAAGATAAAATGACTGTAAAAGTACCGGTTAGTAGAGCTACAGTTGTAGGGCTTAGAGCAGTTGCGAGCAAAAAAGATCTAGATTTAATATATTCAACCCTTCAAGGCAAGCCAAAACAGGGTAATAGAATGTGGAGCAGAAGAGCTCAAGAATATGAAGGAAAGATTAATTCAGGTAATATTGTAGCAGTTGCCGAGGTATTACGTGACTTACATAAAAATGTTGATAATGACCGCTCTTATAGTGAAAGAACTCTTTATGAAGCAGCTCTAAATAGACTTGCAGGTGAACTTGCTATTCTTGAAAACATAGATTCATCTGAAGCTATTAATAAGTTAGTGGAAGTATTACGCGAAAAGTTGGTGGCATAGTATACCTTTGATACTTCAAGATTTGGTAAGTCAAATTTTGAGATTCGCCTTTGCTCACGTATTAATATACGCCTAGCTTGACTCACCACTTATTTGACTTCTAACTTTTGAAGTACAGCATGTTTCAGAAAGGTCTAGACAAGATGAATTTCAAGGTGAGACTGCACAGCGTAGATAAACTACGTGAGCACAGGCGAATCCTGCAAAATTCGCTTGTATCGACCTTTCTGAAACATGCTGTATCTGCGGTATATTCGATAAAATTGGCGTCGTCGTTTTATAAGTACTGCGGTACTCATGCCTTAAGTAACGGTTTCATTCCTCGTTTTATAAACAATAGTACCGGACAGTTATTATTCTACGTCATTCTTAGCAACGGCGGGAATCCAGAATAAAGCAAGATAACCTAAGCTTTTTATTTTAAAGATTTTACTGTTTTTATGTAGTTTTACTGGATTCCCGCCTATGCGGGAATGACATATAAGGTCACCTACACCTGAATAAAATATAACATTTTTTTAATAACTGTCCGGTACTATTGGTCGAGCCACGGGGTGATAGTATAATTGAATGGATTTCCAGCGTTGCTGGGAAGTGATCATATAATAACATTAATTTTACCTTGTAATTACGAAAAAACGATCTGATCCCGATCTTTGTAAGAAAAGCTTTTCAAAAAGTAGCTATCTCAAACAACCACTATCTATTCTTGCAAATGTTAAATAGTCAAACCATATTAAATAGCGAAGAAGAAACAAAAAACTTTGCTAAGGCTTTTGCTGCAACCTTAAAACCTAATAATATTGTGTTATTAAATGGTGATCTTGGAGTAGGTAAAACTTTTTTTTGTCGTGAAATTATTAAATATTTTTGTGGTGAAAACACCTCAATTATAAGTCCAACCTTTAACTTATTACAAACATATAAAACACCTCATTTTACTATCTATCATTGTGATCTTTATCGCCTAAAATCACCTGAAGAAATTTATGAATTAGGGCTTGAAGAGGCATTAAGCGGTAATTTAACTTTAATAGAATGGTCTGAAATTATTAAACATCTCCTACCTACGCCTTTAATTGAAGTAAATCTAAAATTATTAGATGATGATAAACGTTTATGTAATATAACTAACGAGTATTAGATTTGTTACTTTCTTGTTTTTTAAAATTTGGTACTATATTAGTACTGGAGTGTTTTTTTGTAAGATGAGAATCTAGTGTTTTTTTAATATCGTCGAGAGTTTTTTTAGAAGCTTCTTTTTTAAGGTATTTTTTATACAGTTGTTCACTGGTCAAGTTAGATTCTTTCATATCTTGTTGACGATGAGCGGCGTTAATGTCTCTTTGAGCTATATTTTCTTTTAAAAGGTTTTTGTATATATCATTTACTGTTAAATTTTTTATTTTTGCATTATCACTTTTAGCGTAATGTTTTATTGACTTTGGTAAATCTTCTTTATTTTCAATCATCGACTTTATAATAGGTGCTTTAATTATTGGATCTATTCTAAGATCTTCTATACACTCCTTTTTCCATTCATTAAATATTTCATTATCATCACTGCTTTTATTAAGACAATTTGAAAAATGTCTTTTGACCGGTTCTAATAACTCTTTAGTTAAAGGTAAATCAATATCATTTAAGCTTTCTTTAAAAAGTTTAAGCCATAAATTTTGACTTCTTTCCTTGTCTAACTTTTCTGAATATTGAGTTGCTGTTTCATTTAATAATTGTTGTTTCGTCAAAATATTAAAGCCTTGATCTCTAAAATTAGAAATATGATTTTTCATATTAAGACTAGTATTAGTAGGATTTTGTGAAAGTTGTTCTTGCTGATTTAATACTTTATGTTGTTGATCTAATAATTTTCCTTGCTGACTTAATAATTCTTTAACTTTTTTTCGAATATTTATTTTATCTTGAGATTCAGGAAGCTGAGCTTTCAGCTCTTTAATTTTTTTACGATTTCTGCATACTCAATTTTAAGATTGTTATACTTTTGAGTCAGTTCATTATCTTCTTCTTTTTTCAAATTAGTTTGAGCCATATCAAACTTTTTTCTCTGAAGTTGAATGTATTTTTTCAAAGCGGATTCAAAATCTTTTATTTCTTCCTGTTTTATCGATTTTTCAATTCCTGCTGCTTTTAACATATCGGAATAAGAATTGTTTGCAATAAATTCATAAAGCTCCCTAAATTCTTCTGTAGGTATATTATCTCTTAAAGCCTCGCGTAGAGCTCTTGTACTACAATTATTATATCGTTGTTCTTTTACTTGTACATCTGAAACCTCAAAAGGTTGATTTTTTAGTAACTCATCGGGTTCATTATTTACTCCCTTAGCATTATTAACTAGATCTTGTTTTATTTTCTTTTGAATTTCAGACTTTCCTCCAACCAATATTTTTTTTGTTTGAAATAAAAATCCTGCTCCTGAGACAAATTTTTTTATTGATTGATTTTCACTTTCGATATCCCCACTACCTACATTATAAAATGTTCTGTAATATTGATTATTTTCTTTAGAATATTTTATAAAATTTGCATGTGAATTATTAAAATTACTATAAAATATAAAAGATTTATTCTTCTCTTCTAAATCATTAAATACTTGTTCTGTAAATTTATCATGATCGTCGTTAAATAAATATGTAGAGATTTTTTCTAAACTATTACTAAAATTTTCTAGTTCTTTGTGAGGGGCATCATTAGAAGCCATATATAGCTCAAGTAATGCTCTATAGCCTGGCACAGATATAGTGGGTTGAGTTCCTGGTATTTCCGTATTTTGTGTTATATAATCAAGATTTTTATAACTATCTATCTGCTCATAATATTGGACTAGTTTTATTTCGTATTCATTTTGCTCTACTAGTTCTTTTAGTTCCATTTTGGTTAATTTTGTCATATAAGTAATAATTATTATTTTAGCTTATATAACACAAAACTAAAATAATGCTAATTATTAATTACACTAAAAATATAAATATAACTTAAACTTGAAAAACTATTGTAATTTTACATTTATAGGATAAATAAATTTATTGCAATACCTAATATTTTTTAATACCAGAAAATATAATAATTATATGAAGCAATGAGGAATGCAGGTCATTATTGAGAGGAAGAACTATAAGTTTTGACAAAGCAATCTAGTAAATTGCGTAGCATTTTTTATTATTTTTCTGGATTGCCACGCTCATTTCATTTACGTAGGCTCAGACGATTTAGTATCCAAGCAATAATGCCTTTTCTGTATGCCGTGGTCAAGCCACGGCATGACATCAAGAGTGCTTTTGGATTCATACAAACAATGCTTTCTTGCAATAATTATTTTAATAATATTACAATTTTATCCGGACGCTACTGTACTTCTGTGGGAATGCCATTGTAAGTACTTTTTGATTCGTACAACAAAAAAAGGTGCTGCATGACAAAGGTAAGTATATTAGCCTTTCATTACAGCGGCTACTTCATCGGCGAAGTTTTTTTCTTCCTGCTCTATACCCTCACCAAGTTCATATCTGATAAATTTAGTAATTTGAATTTCTGCACCAAGTTCTTTAGCAGCATTTTTGATTACTTCAGCAACAGTTAGTTTATTATCAAATAAGAAATTTTGTTGTAGTAGCACAACTTCAGCAAAGAATTTACGAATTCTGCCTTCTACCATTTTTTCGATAATATTGTCAGGCTTACCTTCTTCTTTTGACTTCTCAAAGAATACTTTTCTCTCACGTTCTACAAGGGCTTGATCTAAACCAGAATCATCTATACTTTGTGGATTATTTCCTGCCACGTGAACAGCGATTTGCTTAGCTAAAGCTTCTAGTTTTGCCGTATCTTTTGCACTTGATTGTAGACCTACCAATACAGAAATTTTACCTAAGTTTGATGCAACTTCATTATGTACATAAGAGCCAATCGCTCCTTCAGATACTTTTAGTACTTCCATGCGGCGTAGTGTTAAGTTTTCACCTATTGTAGCAATATTTTCTACAACGTCTTCTTCTACTGATTTGCCATTTGGCATTTTAGCTGCTTTTAGTTCTTCTATATCTTTAACATTTATTGCAAGATTAGCAATATTTGTAACTAGATTTTGGAATTGCTCATTTCTTGCGACAAAATCGGTTTCAGAATTTATTTCAACAACAACTCCAGTTAATCCGTCAACTTTAGCAGCTGTTAACCCTTCAGCAGCAACACGTCCAGCTTTCTTTGCAGCAGCAGCAAGACCTTTCGTGCGTAAAAAGTCAACAGCTTCTTCAAGATTGCCTTTAGTCTCGATTAAGGCTTTTTTACAATCCATCATTCCAGCACCAGTTTTTTCTCTGAGCTCTCTAACGTCACTAGCACTTATATTTACTTCACTCATACTTTATCTATCTCCATTTAATTATGCATTTTAAAAAGATGTCTAATTTTTGTCTTCATCAGCATCACTTAATGCTTGCTCAAATTCTGTATTTGCTTCTTCATTTATATTTTTTGTTTTAGAGAACTTTTTAGCTTGTTTTAATTTAGAAACATTTTTAGGAGCTAAATTTTTATCACCATGTTCTTGGATGCTGCCTAAATCGACTCCTGATGCTTTCATTGATTCTTCTAAACCTTGTAGTGCAGCATCAGCAAATAAACTACAATAAAACCTAATTGATCTTATAGCGTCATCATTACCTGGAATTGGATAATCTATATGATCAGGGTTAGAATTAGTATCTACAACAGCCACGATAGGTATATCAAGTCTTACAGCTTCGCTAATCGCAATATGTTCTTTATTAGTGTCGATAATTACTATTAAATCTGGCTTAGAATGTAGCTCTCTGATTCCAGCAAGTGATAGAAGTAATTTATCTTTCTTGCGGTTCATATCAAGTATTTCTTTCTTAGTATAACCGATGCAAGCTTCTTCATTTTCTAAAGTTTGTTCTAATTTATTTAATTTCTCTATAGAACCTGAAATAGTTTTCCAGTTAGTTAGCATTCCGCCAAGCCATCTATGATTTACATAGTATTGTCCGCATTTTTCAGCATATTCTGCTATAATATCGCTTGCTTGTATTTTTGTACTCACAAATAATACTTTGCCATCATTTTTTACAGTTTCATATATTGCATTTAAAGCAACATTCATTAAAGCTGCTGTTTGTCTTAAATCAATTATATGTACCTCATCACGCTCACCATATATATAAGGTGCCATTTTAGGATTCCAACGTGAAGTCTTATGACCAAAATGCACGCCGGCATCTAATAAATCTTTAACGTTAACTGGTGGTATTTTTGACATTTATTTCTCCTGATTATTGTTAGTTTATACCTCCGTAAGATGTATACTCGATGAATTTCAAAAATTGGCTGCGTCGACTTTGTAAGTTCTCCGGTACTCACGTATTAAGTATACGCTCCGTTCCTCGGCTTACCGTCTCCTTGCTCTTTTTGAAGTTGACCTTCGTCTACCTATTCACTATTTATTTTAATGAACTAACATTTATCTTACGTGTGAATTTGCTTAAAAATATAAGCCTACAAATTATATACTTATATTCCGTAATTTACAAGTCCTTATTCTTTCCTCCATATAGTAGTGCCGTTTGGCTTATCCTCTAAAATAATTTTTTCATTTAATAATTTGTTACGAATTTGATCAGCTAATCCCCAATTTTTTTGTTTTTTTGCTTCTAAGCGTTCATTAATAAGATTATTTATATAATTTTCGTCTACATCTTTATTAAACCATTCATGTGGTGTTTCGTTCATTAATCCAATAAAATTAGCACAAGCAATAAGATTAGAGGCATTAAATTGCTTTTCTTCCTCGTTTGTAGCTGTAAAAATAGCTTTGGCATAGTCGTTAATTATTTTAATAGCAAGCGGACTATTCATATCGTCAAACAAGCTTTGCATAAAGTCGCTAGGCAGAGTATCTATTTTTTGTATATTTATATTTTGAATAGCTCTATACCAATAATCTAGAGTTTTTTTAGCATCCTCTATAGCCTTGTCGTTATAATCAAGAGGACGTCTATAATGGGCGGTTAATAAAAATAATCTTACTATTTCGCCTTTAATTTGTTTATCCATTAAATCCCTGACAGTAATAAAATTACCAAGAGATTTACTCATTTTTTCGCCGTTAACTGTTAAAAAGCCATTGTGAACCCAGTATTTTGCATAAGTGGAGTTCGAAAAAGCACATTTACTTTGTGCAATCTCGTTAGTATGATGTGGAAATATTAAATCAGCACCGCCGCCATGAATATCAAAATTTTTGCCTAAATATTTATAACTCATTGCTGAACATTCAATATGCCAGCCGGGACGCCCTAGCCCCCATGGGCTTTTGAAGTTCATATGTACATCTTCATCTGGTTTTGCTGGTTTCCATAAAACGAAATCCTGTGGATGCTTTTTAGTTTTGCTATTTTCTACCCGTACGCTTTCAAACATATCTTCTAATTTTCGGTTAGATAGTTCTGTATAATTAGGAGCTAATAAAACATCAAAATAAACATGATCATCTGCAATATATGCATGCCCAGATTTAATTAGCTTTTCTATTATTTCGATCATTACATCAATATGCTGCGTAGCCTTTGGTTCTATAGTAGGTGGTAAACAAAATAGATATTTCATATTCGTATGAAATTCTTTTGTAACTTTGTCTGTTAACTCGTTAATGCTAATACCTAAGTTTGCTGCTCTCTCAATTATCTTATCATCTACATCGGTAATATTCCGTACATATTTTACAGATTTAGCCTCAAATATATCTACAAGTATGCGATAAAGTAAGTCATATACCACTACCGATCTACTATTGCCAATATGTGGGTTATCATAAACAGTAGGTCCACAGACATACATTTTTACATTAGTCTGATCTTCAGGTTCAAATAGTTCTTTGTTTTGAGTGAGGGTGTTAAATAAGTATATTTGCATAAGGTTTGGTTTATTTACAAAAAGTTAGATTTTATCATATTATGAGGCTTTTTAGCCATAGTATAATTAAAAAATCCAATAGTTAATAGAAATTAATAATTTTTATTGACTCTAATTAACGAAAATTATATATTGTCACTCGTTTAAGTTAATATTAATGAGATAAATCTAATGAGTTTGGGATATAAGCTAAAATCTACATTGTTAAAATACTCTTTCGTTGTTGCCATATCAATAAATTTATTGGCAATTAATTCAGGAATATTATTGCTTACTTTAAATAATAAAGCAGAAGCTGCACCACCTCCACCACCCCCTCCTCCGCCACCACCCCCTCCTCCACCTCCGCCACCACCTCCGCCTCCGACGCCACCTCCGCCTCCGCTGCCAAAAACACCGCCTGTTGATCCTAAATCAGCAGCAAAAGATATTAATGCTGAATTAGGTCCAACATTTAATCCTTATGATACACTTAAAAAAAATAGGAAAAATATAAAAAATAAAAAAGATAATTCTGATTTAGAAGCCTTTTTAAATTTGAATGGAATAGCACAGATGTCTAAGCTATTTTCTATTGTTCTTACTCAACACACTGATAATGATGAATTACGTGCAAGGTTTTTCAAAGATATTATAAGAAATAATAAATTGTCTCCTACAGAAAAATTTAATTTAGCAAACCAAATTGCGGCTAATAATGGAATATATGAGAAAGATGATAAAGGTAACATTATAATTGATAATACAAACTTAAATAATAATATAATAGGTTCTACATCTTATATTTCTAATTTTAATCCAAATTATAAGTATATAATTTCGTATAGTACGCCAACAGAGATTTTAGAAAAAGATCTCACCTCTGAAATTATTGATATTACTAAAGGTTTTGAAAAAGATTCTAAAGGAAATTCTTATAGGAAGTTTGATGAAACAAAACTTAAGCAAATAGAACAAGAAAGAGTTTATGGTCTAATAAAATCAAAAGTTGAGTCGCTAATAGAATTAGCTTATGGTGCTAATATAAAATATGTCGACTATTATAACAGCAACATAAATGATAATAGTTATGAAAAATATTTTACAGAATATGAAAAAGAGGTAATAACTAAAGCTTTAGGTTATAAACGTGCCTATGAAGAAAAGACAGGATTATACAAAAGTGAGGTAGATAAACTAGATAGATCGATCTTAAGTGAAGAAGAATACATTAAAAAATGTGAAGAAATACTTGAAAAAATTGGAGAAAGTAGTTGGGACACCTATCAAGTTTCTAAACCTGGTAGTAGTAGTAAAATAAGCTATGAAGAGTACGAAAAACTAGTGACAAATGAAGCAAAAAAACGAGCTGTAATTGCAAGGTTTTTAATGGAAGATAACAATAAAATAAATGGAAAAAGACTAAAAATAGTAAAGGAAGATGGTTCTGAAGAATATATAGATAATACAGAATTTAATTTAATAAGGGCTGAAAATAATTGGGATTTAACACCAGCAAATATACCACTTTCTAAAGTAATGAAAGATACAAATAATTTATCTGAAAATGAAAAAATGAAAAAATTATTAGCTCGAATTGAATTTTTAGAAAATAATACTAATAACCTAGATATAATTAATGAGCTTGAAGATGCAAAAAGACAATTAGATGAATTAAAAAGTAAAAAAATTACTGGATTATTTGCTTTAAATAATAATGGTGAAAATGCATCAATATCTTTTGATCAAGATTTGATAGATATACTTAAAATTTTAAAAGAGGTCCCAGATTTTGTTAGTATAATAAGAGCACATCCCGATTTGTTTCCAACTGTATTTAATGATCCTGATACTCTAGCATTTTTAGAGAAATGTTCACCAGAAGATTATGAGAATATAATAATAGAGTTAAGTTTATTAGATTCAAAATCTCAAGACCTAGAATCTTTAATTGTAAAAAAGCAAATATCTGAAGAAGTTACTTTGCATAATCAAGTAGCTTCTATTACTAATAAACCTATTCATATGGGTATCCATGGTAGATTGTTATTGCCTACTGCTGCGATTACTGGTGGTGATGAAGAGGACGCAATAAACAGAGGAGTATGGATCAGTGGTTTATATGGAGTAAGCAATCAAAAAGCATGGAGAAGCATACCGAAATATCAAGGACGCACTAGCGGTGTAACTATCGGTATGGACACAGAGCTTAGTAATAGCTCTGACGTAATAGGTATAGCTTATTCAAGAATTGAGTCGCATTTTAAATATAATAAGAAGTTTGCTAAGACCGCACTTAATGGACATTTATTAAGTGTTTATGGTTTAAAAGAATTACCGAAAAATTTTTCATTGCAAGCTATAGCATCTGTTGGTCATAATTATATTAAAAATAAAGCTACAACTGCTAATAATATCATTGGTAAATATCAAAATAATAACTTTAATTTTGAAGCATTATTAAATTATAAATATCGTATAAATTATAATTTATACTTAATACCAAATATTGGATTAAAATACGATTATTCAAGAAGTAGTGGTTATAAAGGAAATAATTTTGTACAAAAATTAATGATTCAAAAGAAGTCAAATCGACTATTAACAACTAGTTTAGGCAGTAAGGTAGAATTTAAATCGATAAAGGTTTTAAATGATATAACGCTGGTGCCGAGCTTGTATGGGAGTATAGAAAATCATTTTTATAATAAAGATACAAAAGTTAATGCTAAGGCAGTTTTAAATAATCAAATAATAGAAGAGAAGATTATTATATCAAAACAGCCTAAATTTGGTTATAATATTGGAGGTAATGTTCTTTTAACAAAGAAGAATATAAATGTAGTATTTGAATATAATCATTACACCCATAAAAAATATAAAAGCCATCAAGGGTTAGTGAAGTTAAAAATTAATTTGTAGAACAAAATAGATAAAGAGATAAGGCTTTATTCTCTTTATCTATTTGAATTTAAGTAAGTAATATTAGTAATTACTTCTTGACAGTATACAAGTATTACTTTATATTTTTTATCTATTATATAAGTTAAAGTTTGATAGGTTAAGCTTATGTCTCGTAAATGTGAACTCACTGGAGTGGGTGTTTTATATGGCAATAATGTATCGCATTCACAGCGTAAAACTAGAAGGCGTTTTGAGCCTAATTTAAGATCGGTTAAGTTTATAAGTGATATAACAACCGCAGAATATAGATTATCAGTTAGTGCTAGATGCATAAGTTCAGTTGAAAAAGCTGGCGGGTTTGATGCGTATATGTTAAAAGCTAATAATGATGCTTTATCCACTACAGCTAAAGCTATTAAGAAAAAAATAATTCAGACTAAGATGGCAAAATCATTATGAAAAATGGGATACATCCAGACTATAAAAAGTTTTTAATTAAAGTTGGAAGTGATGTTTTTGAAACAATGTCAACTCATCCTGCAGGTGAGATTTTAATGGATGTTGATTTTAGAAAACACCCAGCATGGAATAAAGATATTGGAAATGTAGTAAATCAGTCTAACAAAAGCATTAGTGATTTTAATAAAAGATTTTCCGGTCTTTCTTTCGGTAGTCAAAAGAAGGAAGCTAGTTAATTTCTATAATCGGGTGGAGACATTTCCGCATAGATCAAGAACGTTTCCAGTGTGTCATCACGTTGGCGGCTTTTTTACGTGGATCGAGAGTCGTCATTGCGAGTGAATGAAATGAGCGTGGCAATCCAGAAAATAATTAAAAATACTAATTTTATTAGTATTTTTAATTGGATCCCCTGAATAAATCACGGGATGATAGGGGGAGAATGATCCACGTAACACACATTACTATGGGGTAAAAACTTACTCTAATCATTTATGTCGCTAATCTTTGTTTATAATATTAATAAACAAAGTCATCAAATTTCTTTATTGCGGGGTGGAGCAGCTCGGTAGCTCGTCAGGCTCATAACCTGAAGGTCGTTGGTTCAAATCCAGCCCCCGCTACCATATATTTTATTTTAATTTTTTTATTGTTGCCTTGTGGATGAAGTTCTCGTGTGGATCGAGAGTCGTCATTGCGAGCGAATGAAATGAGCGTGGCAATCTAGAAAAAATAATAAAAAATGCTATAAATTAGCATTTTTTATACTTCCTTGCTTCGTCAATTACTTCGTAATTTCCTCGCAATGACGAAAAAACTGATCCACGAGGGTAATTTTGCTACAGGATGACACAGGACGTATAATAATATAGGTTACAAAATTATGACTGATGAAAAAGTAATTAATAAAAAATTAGTAGGTGATAATAAGCTTTTTCGTCATCAAGCTAAATTTGTAGCTGGTGCTATGGATATAAAGCAACTTCCTAATTTTGCATTACCGCAAATTGCTTTTGTTGGTAAATCAAATGTCGGCAAATCAAGTCTAATAAATACTATATGTAATAACAAAAAACTTGCTAAAGTTTCTAATACCCCAGGGCGTACTAGGCAGATTAATTTCTTTAATCTTGTAGATAAACTTATAATAGTTGACCTACCAGGTTATGGTTTTGCACAAGTTCCAAATCAAGTTAAAGATCAGTGGGAAATATTAATTAATCATTACTTACGCAAGAGTGATAATCTAAAATTAGTTAACTTATTGATAGATTCAAGAAGGGGAATTAAAGAGAACGATAAAAAAGTAGCGGAGTTATTACTTGCAAATAAGCGAGATTTCCAAATTATTTTTACAAAATCCGATAAAGTTACGGATCGTAAAAACCTTAACCTAGAAGCACAGAATTTTCTTGCAACTTTAAACTACTCATGTAATCTTATTTATGTAAGTAGTAGGAGTAAAGAAGGTGCAAGAGAACTTAAAACTAGTTTGGCAAAATGCATCAAACTTGAAAAGTAAAGAAATAGATAATATTTCTGAATTAGGCGACATTACTATAATTAGGGATATAATCACATGTAGTAATGAGCTTAGAAATCAAGCGATAGTTCTAAAGTTACCAATCAATATTATTATTAATAAGAAGTTGTTTGCTTCTTTTATAGAATCTATCAAACTGCTTGAGATGTGCGGTGCTAAAATCTATATAGTACATGACCATATAGATTTAGGTAATCTATCTT
This sequence comes from Rickettsia bellii RML369-C, assembly GCF_000012385.1. Lineage (NCBI taxonomy): Bacteria > Pseudomonadati > Pseudomonadota > Alphaproteobacteria > Rickettsiales > Rickettsiaceae > Rickettsia > Rickettsia bellii. Next base: position 1,377,910 of record NC_007940.1, on the reverse strand, counting down.
TAATATCACAATTAGATAAAAGTTTCAGTAAAAAATTTAATAAAGTAAGGGAAAATAGTTCCATAGATAATCCTATTATTATGGAAATTCTATCGAGTTATGTCAACAAACTTATTGTGACAAAACTTAGCAATAAAGGTTGTTATGCGGTTGGTATTTCAGGAAAAGATGCGAATTTACTACAAGCAAGAAAATCAAAACTATCACATAGAAGAGTTGCAAATCGTGACGTTATAGATATTGGCTTTGTAAGCGAGCCTATTATAGTTAACCCAGAAATTCTATTAAATTTTGAAGATAGTAATATTATACCTGTAATAACTCCTTTTGCTAATGATGACCAAGAAAAGACCCATTTACTAAATGTTAATTTAACTGCTGCAACAATTGCTGTTACTTTAGGAGCAGAGCATCTAATATTTCCATATGAAATGTCCCAGATATTTAGAGGATTTCAGTATAATATGAAAATACAAAATGCTAATTTGTTAAAATCAATGCTAAATGATAGTAATCATTATTTAGAAGAAGAATTAATCAAAATAGCAATTAAGGTGATTGAAAGTATAGGTAATAATGTGCATTTTGTTAATAGTAAAATACCAAACTCAATATTATTAACTATGTTTGCAAATAAAAATATAAATTTATATTAATAATTTTTAAGTTTATGTTTATTATTGAATAAAAAATATAAAAGAGGAAAAGTATATGGCAGGAACATTAGCAACCGATCTTTTATTCGTAGGGCTAACTAGACCACCCATGATATTTGGTGTGAGTATTAAATTTGCAGCATTAAATATGATCATGACTATGATAGTATTTATTTGGAATAACGGCATTATGATTTTATTCATCGCAGCAGGTCTACATTTAATAGCCTATATTATATGCTTTAAAGAGCCACGATTTATAGAGTTGTATATGAATAAAATGTCAAGGACTAGCCAATGTCCTAATAAATTTTATTATGGGGCAAATTCATACGGAATTTGAATTTGATATCATTCCTATTAGGGATTAGCCTATTGTGTGGATTATATGTCATTCCCGCTTAAGGTTTTACCTGTGTGGATCGAAAAGCACTTTCAATGTCATCAACTATGTTTTAAATTAAAAAGAAGAGATTTTAATTTAGCATTAGCGATGACAATAATTTTACGCATTAAAGCGGTAAGAGCGACCATTTTCTTTTTACCATTGTTAATGAGTCGCTCATAAAAGAGTCTTAAACCAGAAGTCTTGCTATTACGGGCTGACATAGCAGCAAGGAATAGTATAGGCTTGACTCCTGCTCTACCATGTCCTACCTTTCTATATCCTTGATATTTACCACTATCATTAGCTTTTGGAGCAAGCCCTGCAAGAGAAGCAATCTGCCGTCTTGTTAACTTCCCTAACTCCGGTAATAATATTAATAACTCAAAAGCAACTATATTACCAATGCCATTTATCTCTTTCAATATCTCATGCTTTGCTTTTAACAGCTGATCTGATGATATAATCACTTCTACCTGATTAGTAATCTCTGTAATTTGATTACTTAAAACATCTATCATATTTATACAGCTATTTTTAACAAACTTATCTGTATTTGCTTGTTGTAATCTATTCTTTTCGGCAACTAACATTTGCTTTAAATCATTCCGTCTTTGTACTAACCGAAATAATTGTATATTTTGTTTTGATTCAGGCTTAAATACTTCAAGCTTATCTGCTCGCTCCTTACCATATAATCCTAATGCTTTAGCATCTAACTTATCTGTTTTTGCACTATTACCATATGATCTGATAAAATTCTTTACCTTTCTTGCATCTGCTCTATGTACTACATAACCTCTTTCACATAAGCTATACAATAACTCTAGTTCATATCCGCCTGTTGTTTCAACTACAGTTAGAGAGTTTGCTAAAATATCCTTATTATCATTAATAAATTCAAATATACCGGAACTTGTATTCTCATATTCTTTTGTATCTTTTATGCCCTCTATTCCTACTACAAAATTATATTTTCCTATATCAATTCCTATATGTTTGTGATATTTTATCATATGTACCTCGAGATTTTATATTGTTTAGGATTGTAATCGGGCGTGCTTATCGCATCCCTTCCAACTATTCAAACTTCTCGAGAGTCGGGCTATAGTACCTTGATGACTCCGGTCGTATAAAACCTATGCCGTGACGGTCGCTTATGCCCGCTTAATACCCTATATCATTATATAGGGTATTAACACTCTCTTATAAATGTTTATATTACATTTATAACTTATATTATATCACTTTCTTTTCTTACAATACCGTGGCTTGGGAACTAGATCCAGAAAATAATAAAAAATACTAATTTTATTAGTATTTTTAACTGGCTCTAGTTCATAAATCACGGGATGACAGGGGAGAGAATGATCCACGCAACAAATTCTGTTACAGCTAGGAACAGTATTGAACGTTTTTTAAGAACCATATAATAAAACCTACAAAATGCATTATGTTTAAATTACTAAACCCTCATTATTTTGATAAATTATCAAAAATAGTAATTCCTATATTGACAATATTGACTTTTCTAACATCGGCTATTGGTCTTTATTTAGGGCTAGTAGTTTCCCCGCCTGATTATCAACAAGGCGATTTCGTACGTATTATGTATGTTCATGTGCCTGCCTCTTGGATGGCACTCGCTATTTATGTCTTTATGGCAGCCTGTAGCTTCAGCTATTTAGTATGGAAAACTACTATGTCATATTTGCTTGCGGTAGCTGCTAGCTATACCGGAGCTACTTTCACCTTAATTAGCTTAGTAACAGGCAGTATATGGGGAAAGCCTATATGGGGAGTATGGTGGGTATGGGATGCACGGCTTACTTCAATGTTAATATTATTCCTACTATATTTAAGCTACATTATAATAGTTAATAATGCAGAAGATATAAGAAAAGCACAAAACCCTGCTTCTATTATTGCCCTTATTGGACTTATTAACATACCAATAATAAAATTTTCTGTAAATCTTTGGTATAGCCTGCACCAGCCAGCTAGTGTTTTAAGATTAGGATCACCAACTATTCACTCATCAATGCTAAAACCTTTAATGATAATGTTTGTAAGTTTTATATTATATTTTTTGTTAATATTATTTTTAAGAACCTCTATATTAATCAACAAAATTAAAAACCGATAAAAAAATGACCTACGTTGTAACTGATGAATGCGTGAAATGTAAATATACTGATTGTGTTGAAGTATGTCCGGTAGATTGTTTTTATGAGGGTGAGTTTATGCTGGTTATCAATCCGGATGAATGTATAGATTGCGGGGTATGCGTGCCTGACTGCCCAATAGATGCAATAAAACCTGAAACACCAGAATTAATTGAATGGGTAGAGCGAGCAAAACACTTTATAGAACATGAAAAATGGCAAGTTATTACTAAGAAAAAACCCGCCCTACCAGATGCTGATAAATTCAAAGATGAAAAAGATAAATTTAATAAATATATTGGTGTATAAAAGGGCTAATTATCTATTTGTGTCTATTTTGTCACAAACTTATCTAAACTTATTGCTTTAATCTATTAATTTTATATATTAATCTAGCACTATTAATAATAGTATGTTATACCAGCCCTAAGGATAGCTTTTTATTAATTAATTCAAATTATTGAGGTACTAAAAATGAAAAAATTACTTTTAATAGCTGCTACAAGTGCAACAGTTTTATCTTCAGCCCTTTCATTCGCTGATTGCGGGAATGATAGCTGGTATTTAAGAGTAGATGCTGGTGCGGCAATGTTCAATAAAGAAAAGGACAACCAAACTGGTCTTAAATTAAAATCTAATACAGCTTTTACTGGTGATATTGGTGTTGGTAACTATATTGCAGAAAATTTCAGAGCTGACTTAACTTTAGGTACTACATTTAGTGGTAAATTAAAGAAGTCAGGTGCTGTTAGTTCTCTTGGAGGAGCTAATATTTCAGCAAGCCATAAGCCTAATATCACACGTTTACTTATTAATGGTTACGTAGATCTATCTAACTTTGAAATGTTTGATGTTTTTGCCGGTGCTGGTATCGGTGCTTCAATGCTGAAAGAAAAAGTTTCATTTTCTGGCATTAATAGTGGTGCTACTGTTTCTACTTCTTATTCAAGCAAAAACACAACTAACCTTGCTTACAAACTAACTTTAGGTGCTTCTTCACAAATTTCTGATGGAGTTAAAGCAGAGTTAGCTTATAGCTGGATAAGTGATGGTAAGACAAAAGGCGGAAATGTAAAATTATTTGGTTTAGGAAACAAACAAGTTAAAGGAATACGTTATCAAAGCCATAACCTAACGGCAGGTTTAAGATTTGATATATAATCAAATAATAAGCAATATTTAATAGTTTCAAGTAATTAAAATAACTTTTCTATTACTTGGAACTATTTTCATTAGATTTAGGTAATAATCTTATCTAAAATTTAATTTTAATAACTAACAAATAATTTAAGGAATATTAATAATATGAAAAAATTACTTTTAATAACAGCTGCAAGTACAGCTATTTTATCTTCAGCTGCAATATTTGCTGCTACTGATCCTTGTGAAGGAGTTGTGATGAATGCCCCTATGACTGATTCAGCTATGAATTCATCAATGCCGGCATCAGCTATGGAAAATCAATGGTATTTAAAATTAGATGCTGGTGCTGTGATTTTTGATAGCCAAAAAGATAAGGTTACAGGAATAAAAGTGAAGTCTAATACTGGCTTTACTGGGGAAATCGGAGCAGGTTACTATATTATGGATAATCTAAGAACTGATTTCACAGTTGGTTTAGTAACAAGTAATCATTTAAAAAAATCAGCGAATGATAAATATGGTGATAGAGTTTCAGTAAAACATAGACCTAATATTGTAAGCTTTTTATTAAATGGTTATGTTGACGTAGTTGATTTAAATATGTTTAAAGTTTTTGCTGGTGCTGGTATCGGTGCTGCAATGGTGAAAGAAAAAATTTCATATACATTCCCTGATCCTGATATCGAAAATGGTAAGGTAAATATTAAAAATAAAACAAATTTTGCTTATCAGTTATCTTTAGGTGCTTCATTTGAAGTTGCTCAAGGTGTAAAAGCTGAGCTAGTATATAGCTGGAGAGATTACGGTAAGACAAAAACTAAAACTATTACTGAAGGTAGTGATTCAACAAGATATGGTGGAACACGCTATAGAGGTAATAACTTAATGGCTGGTCTAAGATTTGATATGTAATTTTTTACATCTTCAAACTTCCTAAACCTAAGAAAAGAGTCTTTAGTTTTCTAAAGCTTTTTTTTATATACTCAGTGTCATTTTAGGCGTCATTGCGAGCGGAGCGTGGCAATCTCAGGATATAGTACCAGTACCATCCCACGATTTTTATGTCCTGCATCATCCCGTGGCGGCATTGCCCACATGGATCAAAAAACACCCTCTGTGTCATCCCGTGGCGGGCTTTATTCGTAGATCATTTTTCGCTGTCATCCCACGCTGGCAATGCCGCCACGGAATGACAGAATTACCCTCCACAACACCACAACAAAAATTTATGTTGCAAAAATTTAAATTTTAGGTTTATGTATTAAACAACTTATGGTTATCTCTACCAAAAGTTAAAAATATCTAACCAAAAGGTAAATCTATGATTAATTTACGAGCAGAACTAATTGAACTACAAAAAGTTTTTGATGAAGCAATTTCACCTGAGGAATCCAATAATAATTTAGATATGAAGTACTCAAAAATATCTAATATTATAAATTCTATCCAGAATATATTAGAACCTTTTCTGCATCATCAACAAATATATGATAATACAGTTTTTTTAATAGGTCCTACTGGTGTTGGGAAAAGCACTTTACTAAACTATATCACCGGCAAAGATTTATATTTTAGAACTTATAACGATAAACCGGGAATATTCCCAATGGATGGTGAGGGGATAGCTTATGTCGGGCAAGGCGAAGGCTCTACAACTATAGTGCCTAATATTTTTCGTGCAAGTACAGGGGATTTTCAAAATATATCCTTTATTGATTGTGCAGGTGATTTTGACAGTAACGGCATTATTCCAGAAATTATTAATTCTAAAATTAAATCTATCATAGCTCAAAATGTAAAAAACGCTAAGATTCTCATGGTTACTAGTCAAGATTCAATTAGTCCTTCTGGTTCATATGGTATCATTTTCAAAAATGGCTTAGAAAAATCCGCTCAATTTTTAAGCGATATTAATTATTTCAAAGATAGTATTGGCTTAATAGTGTCTCATGCAGGGCGTATTTCGAATACTAATAAAACGATCGAATCTTATTTAAAAAGCGTTAGCAATAATCCACAAATATTAAAATATAAACCCGCTATTGAAAATTTGATTCAACATAATCGCATTGCTACTTTTTCTAAATATTCTGATGAAATTGAGGAAAATAACCTTTATACCCCTCCTACATGGAATTTAGATCAACGCAATAAAATAATTGATTTAATCCGAAATATGACTTTTAAGAGCATTCCTAAAGGTTTATTTAACTATTCTTCTTCAGTAGAAGTTAGAGAGCAGATGAGCATAGCTTTTGAAATAGTAAAAACCAAAGCCGCCAGTTTACTACAATATTTCTGTAGAGCAAGCTTTACATGATAAGCTTATTATACGTGCTACAGAATTAAAACATTTTGTAAATTTTGTAGAGGAAAAAGTTTGTCACAAACAAAATACTAGTTTGACTGATTATTTTAATCACTTAAATTACCATAATTTTTTAAAGTTATTAATATCCGAAGGTATAAAAAAATTAAGTCAAGAATTAGAGTTTTTAGCCTCATTTACAAAACCAAATAATCAAACTCAGCAAGTAAAAGAAAATTGGGGAACTTTAATTGATGCTAATAGTTTATTTAAAAATATTCTTGATGAAGCCAAAATCATTATTCATGAAGCAGATGAGCTTTTTTCTTCATTCGTAGAAAAAACAAAAATAGTTACTATTGGCTGTTTTGGGGAAAATTCAAAAAACATTAAAACACTTTTCGCAGAGCTTTTTAATGCTTATAAAAATAAAGCAAATATTGAAAGCAATAAAAATAATGATAAATATTATTTTTATGACACAGAGAAAAAATTTATAGGTTTTAAGTCAGAATCTTACACCGAAGAACAACTATATTCAGACAAAGAACCTTATACAGAAACTGTACCTTATGAAGATGTAGAACATTATACAAGGAAAATGTGGGTTAATACCCAAACAGGGCAAAAACTTGGTTACCGCAATGAGTATAAACATGAACTTGAACATGACCCTGACCGTAAGTCGGTTTTTGTTATTAAATTGATACGTGGAGAGATAAAATTACAAGATGTACCCCATACTCGTCCTATTATAAAATCAAAAGAGGTAACAAAAGAACGGGATGTTATTAAAGTTCGAACTGTTACTAAAAATAAAGAGGTGCCGGAATATAAGGATGTTAAGGTTAAAAAGTTTGATGAGACCAAATATAACGAAGATATAAATAATGCAAATACAACCATAAATAACTTAAAGCTTAATATTAGTGAGATTCTAAGTCAACTAAAAGCTATTAATATAACGAAAAAGTGTAATATTTCATTAGATTTAAGTGATAAAATAGAAAATGAGGCTAAAGCTCTATGCTTCACTAATCTAGGAAAATATGACGAAATCAAAGCAAACTTTAGCTTTCTAACAGATGAGTGGAAATATCTAGAATATGAAGCACAAGAATTATCTGAATACGAATCCCAAATAATAGGTGGTAACTTGTAATTTATATGTCCTGTGTCATACCGTGGCGGGATTTATTCGTAGATCATTTTTTTCTGTCATCAACTATGTTTTAAATTAAAAAGAAGAGATTTTAATTTAGCATTAGCGATGACAATAATTTTACGCATTAAAGCGGTAAGAGCGACCATTTTCTTTTTACCATTGTTAATGAGTCGCTCATAAAAGAGTCTTAAACCAGAAGTCTTGCTATTACGGGCTGACATAGCAGCAAGGAATAGTATAGGCTTGACTCCTGCTCTACCATGTCCTACCTTTCTATATCCTTGATATTTACCACTATCATTAGCTTTTGGAGCAAGCCCTGCAAGAGAAGCAATCTGCCGTCTTGTTAACTTCCCTAACTCCGGTAATAATATTAATAACTCAAAAGCAACTATATTACCAATGCCATTTATCTCTTTCAATATCTCATGCTTTGCTTTTAACAGCTGATCTGATGATATAATCACTTCTACCTGATTAGTAATCTCTGTAATTTGATTACTTAAAACATCTATCATATTTATACAGCTATTTTTAACAAACTTATCTGTATTTGCTTGTTGTAATCTATTCTTTTCGGCAACTAACATTTGCTTTAAATCATTCCGTCTTTGTACTAACCGAAATAATTGTATATTTTGTTTTGATTCAGGCTTAAATACTTCAAGCTTATCTGCTCGCTCCTTACCATATAATCCTAATGCTTTAGCATCTAACTTATCTGTTTTTGCACTATTACCATATGATCTGATAAAATTCTTTACCTTTCTTGCATCTGCTCTATGTACTACATAACCTCTTTCACATAAGCTATACAATAACTCTAGTTCATATCCGCCTGTTGTTTCAACTACAGTTAGAGAGTTTGCTAAAATATCCTTATTATCATTAATAAATTCAAATATACCGGAACTTGTATTCTCATATTCTTTTGTATCTTTTATGCCCTCTATTCCTACTACAAAATTATATTTTCCTATATCAATTCCTATATGTTTGTGATATTTTATCATATGTACCTCGAGATTTTATATTGTTTAGGATTGTAATCGGGCGTGCTTATCGCATCCCTTCCAACTATTCAAACTTCTCGAGAGTCGGGCTATAGTACCTTGATGACTCCGGTCGTATAAAACCTATGCCGTGACGGTCGCTTATGCCCGCTTAATACCCTATATCATTATATAGGGTATTAACACTCTCTTATAAATGTTTATATTACATTTATAACTTATATTATATCACTTTCTTTTCTTACAATACCGTGGCTTGGGAACTAGATCCAGAAAATAATAAAAAATACTAATTTTATTAGTATTTTTAACTGGCTCTAGTTCATAAATCACGGGATGACAGGGGAAAAATCGAGCCAGGCGGGCAAAGCCTTAAGCGGGAATGACATTATAAGAACCAAAAATCAAAATAGTTAAGTTGAGTTACACAATGAAGTTATTTAGAACTAGAGCAGCTAATGAATTAAGAGCTAAACAAGATAGACCTACTTCGCATTTTATCCCTTATAAATGCCATTGGGATAGTAATACCATTTTAACTAAAGATAATTCGCTTTTACAAGTTATTAAAATAAATGGTTTTTCTTTTGAAACAGCCGATGATGAAGATTTAGATATTAAAAAGAATATAAGGAATGCCTTACTTAAAAACATGGCTTCAGGAAATATTGTTGTATATTTTCATACTATCAGAAGACGTAAAGCAGTAATATTTGACGATACTGAATTTACTTATGATCCTACTGTAAAAGTACCAAACGATTTTATTACGTATCTTGGAGCAGAATGGCGTAAAAAACACGCAGGTGCTAGATCGTTTTTTAATGAATTATATGTCAGTATTTTATACAAACCTGATACTGGTGGTGCAGCTATAGTTGAGTATTTTTTAAAAAAGCTTAGACAAAAATCTAATAAAAATGTTTGGGAAAATGACATGAAAGAGATGAAAGAAAATCTCCAAGAAATGTCAAACAGAATAGTTAATACATTTAGAAGTTATGGAGCTAGGATTCTTGGAGTTCGTAAAACTCCTACAGGTAATTATTGTGAAATGCTAGAATTCCTTTCATCTTTAGTTAATTGTGGCGACTCGCCAGGTCCAGTAGCATTGCCACGTAGTACTATAGATGAATATTTACCAACACATCGTTTGTTTTTTGATTCACGTACTATTGAGGCAAGAAGTTCGATTGGAACTAAATATGCTGGAATAATAAGTATTCTTGAATATGGACCTACTACTTCTGCAGGGATTTTTGATGGATTTTTGCAAATGCCTTTTGAGTTTGTAATGACTCAGAGTTTTATATTTGCTAACAGAACTGTAGCAATTGGTAAAATGCAATTACAGCAAAATAGAATGATACAAGCAGGTGATAAAGCTACTTCACAAATTGCTGAAATATCAACAGCACTTGATATGGCAACTAGTGGTGATATTGGCTTTGGAGAACATCATCTATCACTTTTATGTTCTGCAAATAGTATTAAAGCTTTAGAAGATATATTATCAATGGCATCTGTTGAGCTTTCTAACTCAGGAATTCAGCCTGTTAGAGAAAAAATTAACATGGAGCCTAGCTATTGGGGACAGTTGCCGGGAAATATGGAGTATATAGTTCGTACATCCACCATAAATACCCTTAATATGGCTAGTTTTGCCTCTCAACATAACTACCCTATTGGAAAGGTGAGAAATAACCATTGGGGCGAATATGTCACAGTGCTAGATACAACTTCAGGTACTCCGTTCTATTTTAATTTCCATGTAAGAGATGTTGGGCATACTTTAATCATAGGTCCGACTGGTGCCGGTAAAACTGTTCTTATGAATTTCTTATGTGCTGAAGCACAAAAATTCAAACCACGTATGTTCTTTTTTGATAAAGATCGTGGTGCTGAAATATTTATCAGAGCTTTAAACGGTGTTTATACAGTTATAGATCCAGGTTTAAAATGTAACTTTAACCCATTGCAGCTTGAAGATACTAGTGAAAATAGAACGTTTATTTTAGAGTGGTTAAGGGTGCTTGTAACTTCTAATGGTGAGAGTATAACAGCACAAGATAATAAAATATTATCGCAAGCAGTGAGTGGTAATTTTAGACTAGAAAAAAAAGATAGACGGCTTAGTAATGTAGTAGCGTTTCTTGGAATCGATACACCAGATAGTCTAGCAAGTAGAATTGCGATGTGGGTTGGAAATGGTTCTCACGCTAAAGTATTTGATAATGAAGTAGATGATATTGATTTGCAAAAAGCTAGAGTGTTTGGCTTTGATATGACTGAATTACTTAAAGACCCAATAAGCCTTGCTCCGGTATTGTTGTATATTTTCCATCGCATAAATATTTCTTTGGATGGGCAAAAAACTATGATAGTACTTGATGAGGCTTGGGCTTTAATCGATAATCCAGTATTTGCTCCTAAAATCAAAGATTGGTTAAAAGTGTTGAGAAAACTAAATACTTTTGTTATATTTGCTACTCAAAGCGTAGAAGATGCAGCAAAAAGTAGAATTAGTGATACGTTAATTCAGCAGACGGCTACACAAATTTTCCTACCTAACCTTAAAGCTACCGATATTTATCGTAGTGCTTTTATGTTAAGTCAGAGAGAATATATTTTGATTAAAACTACCGACCCTACGACACGTTACTTTTTGGTAAAACAAGGAGTAGACGCAGTAGTTGCTAAAGTGAATTTAGACGGTATGAATAATATAATTAGTGTTTTATCGGGTAGAGTGGAAACTGTTATACTACTCGATCAAATTAGGGAAAAATACGGGAATGATCCGGAAAAATGGTTGCCTATATTCTATGAAGCAGTTAAGACATTGTAGATTTAATGGATTATGGTTACTTGTTGTTGTAAGCCTAAAAAATCGTCATTGCGAGAGACTAAAAGGAGCCTGGCAATCCAGAAGAAATAATAAAAAAATGCTAAAATTAGCATTTTTTACTGGATTGCTTCGTCAAAATTTTCAATTTTTCCTCGCAATGACGTTTATCACATACGAGGGCAAGTAACTAGTCATGAAATTATTTCCTCGTACTTTACTTAAAATTCTAGTGGTCAGTTTTATCCTCAATTTTGGGGTTACAAGCAAGTCATATGCCGATGATACCCTCGATACTATTGTTAATACACTACAGAATTTAACTTGTGAAACACAAGGAGTCGGTGACTTATTACGTACCGAATTTTCTCAAACCTGTATTGTCGCTCCATTTTTTACTTTTGCTATAATGAATCTTGTATCTCCTGTTTTATACATGAATACATTCTTAAAGCTTAGAATAAATGACAATGAATTATTTGGTACACAATTTCCGGGAGGGCAATGTACGCGTGAAAACAGAGCTGACCCAAATGATCTTAAATTAACTTTTGGTTTATGTAGTAATTTAAAACTGGCAGGGGTAAGAGCAAAAGCAGTTGTAGATTCAGCACTTGCTATTGCTAAGGCTGTATTAACCGGCAATGATCCATGGGATGATATAAAGGAAGCTTGGAAAAACAATAAAGCAGATTATTATAATATATATACCCAAAAACCAGAAGATAGCGGTACAATGTGGGATTTAGGGGTACCAATTTTTTGGAAAGTTGTTCAAGATAATGATCGTATATGTGTTGGGACATATGGTTTTACGGGTGTAGTACCAGTAGGATGTAAATATATAAAAGAGCCATTTCCAAAATCTATGTATAATAGCTTTATGGATGTAAACGATACAAATTTTATTGACGATCCTAATAATAAAGCTGTTGATCCTTTAGCATTGGTTTCTTGTAGTGCAGCAGGTGGAGGTTGCTATCAAAAAGCTTATAACGCTTCAAGAACTGCAGTAGTTATGACTTCTCCGCTTATAGAATGCATAAGACAAATGATCGCAAGATTATTGATTAGTGAAGATGTATGTAGCTTTGATGATGTAAACGCAGTAGTTAATTCAGCTTCAAGGCAGACTAGTGCTTTATTCCAGTTTCAAGTAGGAATGTATAGAATAGTTACGGCTTTCTTAACTTTATATGTTATGCTTTTTGGTGCTAAAATACTTCTTGCAGGTCAAGTTCCCCCAAAAAATGAGTATATAAACTTTATATTAAAAATAATATTTGTAACTTATTTTTCAATAGGATTAAACATAACACCAGGTAGTACTTCCCCTTATGATCGTATGGATGGGATGATTCAATGGGCATTTCCTTTCTTGCTTAATGGTATAAACGGATTAGCAAGTTGGGTTATGAATGCTGCCCCATCTGGGTTATGTAAATTTAATGGTCCGGATATTTCATATGACAATAGTGTTGCATATATTGCATTATGGGATGCTTTAGATTGTCGGGTAGCCCATTATTTGGGGCTAGATATGTTATCTACACTATTAGTTGAGAATACTTATAAAAGCCATAATTTTGCAAATTTCGACTTTTTTAGCTTTAGTGCTCCTCCATATATTTACTTACTAATACCCGCTATAATATCTGGCAATATGATGCTAGTATCTCTAGCTCTTGCCTATCCGTTGCTTGTGATCTCAGTGGCTGCCTTTATGGTTAATGCCACCGTTATGTGCATGGTATCTATAGTAATACTTGGTATTTTAGCCCCTCTTTTCGTGCCAATGTTTTTATTTGACTATACACGAGGCTATTTTGATAGCTGGGTTAAGCTAATGATTTCGTTTTTACTTCAGCCTATGGTAGTAGTTACTTTTATGATTACTATGTTTTCGGTTTATGATTTTGGTTTTTACGGAAAATGCCAATATCAAAGTAAATTGATTCATAATAGTATAGAGGGTGCCTTACAGGGACAAACTTTTAAAAGGGATGTTTTAGTATTTTTTGTTGATAATGATTGGACAAAATATAGTAAAGAAGATGCAGAAAGTTGTCAAAATAGCTTAGGCTATATGTTAAATAATCCGATTTCAACAGCTTTTAACTTTGCCAAAGACAGTGTAGAACAAATAGTTGGCAGTAAGCCAAACCAGACTTGCGATCCAAAGGCAGCCGATGCAGATACTAAATGTAATCCAAAACCTGGAGATAGTAGTACAAGTAGTTTCCTCTCTAAATTCCAGTTTTTATCAGGAGTAATTTTAGGTCCGGGAATGTTCTTTGTTTCTCCTAAATTACTTTTTGAGAAGATTAAAGATATTTTACTTGCTCTAGTTACAGCCTGTTTTACCTTATATTTAATGTATAATTTTAGCAGCCAGCTAGCTAATTTTGCAGCAGATATGACGGAAGGGGTAGCTCTTAGCAGCGTTGCCATAAAACCGCAAGCGGTATTTAAAGCCGCAATGGCTGCACTTGCCGCTGCAGGTAATGCAACCAAAGGTCTTGACCAATTCGCTACCAAAGGTGGAGGTGGTGGTGATTTACTCAGCACTAAAGGTGGAAGAGCCGGTGATTTAGTAAAAGGTAGCGGCGGTGGCGGTGGTAGTGAAGGAGGTGATTCTTTCACATCAGGTGGTCTTAGAGAAACGTCTAGTACGGCTGCAACTCCATCTTCTGCACTAAGTTCTGTTGGTAAAAGTGTAGGCGGCACAGCAACACCAAGTAGTGCTTCTGAAGAAATGCTTGATACTAGCTTTAGTAATAGAAAACCTATAGAAGCACCTGTGTCTCAACCAACGACAGTTTCAACGCAAATTGATACTGCTATTAAAACTGAGCCACCGAAAGTAAGTGCAGCAGAAGTTGTAAGAAATACTGCAGAAGATAAGCTTGAAGATTTATCAAGTAAGCTTAATGTTACAAAAGAAATTAAAGAAGCTGTACCTGAATCTCAGAAAGAAGAACCAAAAGAGCCAAGAGTAAAACATACTACTGAGGTGGAACCGGAACTTAATTTAGACGAAAACCTTGGAGTTACACGTACTATCAGAGGGCTTGATAAGGACAGAAAATTTACCGAACAAGAAAGTCACGAATTAAAGATAGGTGAGGCAGGATACGTAAAGCAAGAGATGAGAAATGCTCAAATTCGTGATAGAAGAGCAGCATTTGAAAAAGAAACGGAGGAATTATATCGTAGTGTGGGTGGTAGAGCAAAAGATAAAGCGACCGAGCGAAATGATGGAACGATTGAAAATAGAAGCAAGAAAATAGATAGTGGTTCCGATGAAAATCCATAATATTATAAAAATTATTATTGTCGTTTGTTTGGAAGGTTTTGCTTTAACTAGTTTTGCCGGCTTTGGAGATTCTTGTGCCTCGTTGCCAACTACTACAGATGGGTATTTAGAATCTGATACGGCATATGGTTACATAATTCGTAGTATTGATATGAAAGCACCCGGAGGAAATTGTGATGCAAACAAGCCGGGTATAACTTTTTGCTTTAAGAATAAAGATGGTAGTAGTGACCCTTGTACTATGTATACTTTAAATCAAGGTGATTCTAAAAAAATTAGCGATTTAAGCAAGGATAATAATCCTGATCTTGGTGCAAATCCTATATTAAAAAATATAGTCCTAACAGTACAAACATGGCAAAATGATATATGTTTGCTTATGCCAACGTCAAGAGGACCAATGCCGGTGGCATGTAAAGCATTAAGTAATCCTCCTGCTCCTCCTTCTGTTCCTAGCTGTAGTAATATAGGACAAAGTTGCTATACTGGAGCAAATTATAGTCAATCATTAATTAATTTTTCTGGTCTTGCTGTCCAGTGTTTAAAAGAAACTCTTGATAAAATATTTTTTGTAGGAAATAGTTGCGGTTCACAAAGTCAAAGTTCTGAAATAACTAATCTTACTGCTTTCCCTACCTTTCAAGGATATTTAAAAAATGCTATTGGTGCTGCTCTGATTCTGTACGTAATGTTTTTTGCATTTAATATGGTGCTTAATAAAGAATATGGCAACCCAGATAAAATAGCCCTTTTTGTAATAAAACTTTTATTTGTTACTTATTTTTCTATAGGGCTTGGTCCTCTGAATTTTAATAGCAGTCAGCCAACTCAAGAGAATGGTATGTTAAAATATGGGTTACCTCTCTTAACAGGGATAGCACCGGAATTCGCACAAATTATTTTTAATGCTGCGGGTTCAAAAGGATTATGCGTATTTGATACTTCAAAATACCAAAGTGGATATCAATTTTATGCTTTATGGGATTCTATAGATTGCCGTATAGGTTATTATCTTGGTCTAGATTTGCTTTATAATATAGATAAAAATGGCGTATTGAGCAGTTTTGCAAGAGGTGATGGTGGTAATAGTAGTGGCAGTATACCTATACCAAATCTCGGAAATCCTGATAAAAACAGTCCAAATGCTTTAACTTCAGTAGGATCTTTAAGGTTTTTTACTGTTATGTTTGGTTTCTTTATGGCAGGAAACGTCATTATTCTTATAAGTGGTTTAGTATTTGCGGTAATATTCCTTTCTATACTTTTATATTTTATCACACATTATTTAGTTTGTATGATTACTATTTATGTGATGACATATGTGTCACCAATATTTATTCCTATGATGTTATTTAATCGTACAAAGGGTTATTTCGATGGATGGTTGAAAGTATCATTGTCATGTGCATTACAACCAGCTGTAGTAGCAGGCTTTATAGCTTTATTAATTACCATGTATGATTCAGCAATATTTAAAAATTGTGAGTTCTTAAGGTATGATTACGAAAAAAATAATGTAAAATTTAGTACTTTTGAATTAAGGTTGCCAGCTAGTAGTGCAGAGGTGTGTCAAGAAAGCTTTGGATATAAAATGCTAAATTATTATGCTGGTAAAGGTTGGGAAGAACATTTAGTCATACTTTTCCCTATAAAATCAATTGCTAAAGATGTTGTGTCCATTCTTGCTGAGCTGTTGTGCGTTTTGGTATTTTCGGTAATTTTTTATTATTTCTCTAAATCGATAAGTCAATTTGCTGCTGATTTAACTAATGGTCCAAAAATGGATGCGGTAACAGCAAGCCCAACTAAAATCGTTGATTTAGTAAAGCAAGGGGCAGCTTTTATTAAAGATGCCGCACAAGCAACGCAAGGTAAACCTCCGAGCAGTGGTGATATGCCGGGCGATGGAGGAAGTAAACGTTCAGAAGGACAAAAAGGTGATGATTCATTTATCTCAAGCGGAGGAAATAGCAGCG
Source organism: Rickettsia bellii RML369-C (assembly GCF_000012385.1). Lineage (NCBI taxonomy): Bacteria > Pseudomonadati > Pseudomonadota > Alphaproteobacteria > Rickettsiales > Rickettsiaceae > Rickettsia > Rickettsia bellii. The sequence goes on along the minus strand of NC_007940.1, from coordinate 1,360,938 downwards.
GAGATTCACTATCATCGAGTGGAGGTAAATAAGGTAACATGCAAAGTAGCTTAATAAAAATTTTAGGTGTGCTTGCTATAGTAGCAACCCTTGTTTGCTTCGTTTTTGCAGCCCTTGGAATGATAGGAGCAGTAAGCGTTGGTAATGGTTGTTATATGAGGTATGCTCCAGGTGGTAAAGGAGGTTCAGATTCTATAACTAGTACAATTACTCTTAACGCTAATGCTAATTATGTTAATACCTCTACAATGTTACCAGATGGTACTATGCAGCTTACTCCTGATCCTGCTCATTATGGTGAGTGGTTAAATACCCAAGTAGAAGTAAAAGATAAGCAAGCAGTATCATTACAAGTAGTTGGTCAGATTAGTTTATGCCTTGCTTATGTGCCGAAAGATAATTTGCAATTTACTGAAAGTACAAGACCAGGTAAGTCTAATTTAGACGATAATGGCAAGATGATTCCTATTCCTCGTGTTACAGATGTTAATAAACCGCCGCTTTCCTTGATAATGGATGCAAAAAATAATGAGTGGCGTAATATTACTGAAATGTATGCTAATGATAGAATATTAGTTTCGGTGACGCCTAATTATTCTCCTGGGGCAGGTGGGACAGTAGGGGCTATGGATGCTTTTAAAGGTACTAACGTTACGGCTGATTGTTCACAAGGTAAAACTGCTTATGATCCGATTTGTGGAAGATACTCTATTTATTCAGGACCATATGTAAATGCTTGTGAATTAAAGCAAAATTATTGGCAAGGTAATAAAAAGCAAAAATGTCCAAATGGTTGCGTTTGGGGAACGATAGATTGGTGTTACACGGCTCCCTCAGCTTGGTGTACTTATTATTATGTATGCGATTCCTTATCGGCTTGGGTAAATAATTATGGAACGATGCCTGAACCTTATAAGGATGATGGCACTTTTACTTTTAGTTGGGCAAGTAATTCTGGGGGTATATTTATTGATTATGCTAATCTTCAATGTTCTAATAATATTAATATTCCGCCAAACGGCAAATGTCCTGATAGTGTAGATGATCGTAGTCCTAAAGATAAAGATTATATAGGCGGAGCTGGGTGTACTTCAGGTGTATGTAATGGAGGGGAATTTCAGTCACAACGAAGATTTTGGTATACGTCAGATGGTAATGGTGGTAAGGGTCCAACAGGCTTAATATGGCAAATAAGTAATACAAGTAACGTAGATTCAACCCTACCTTCCACCCTACAATTTGCTCAATTTGTAACAGCTTCAGATCAACCTACCGAATATGGTAATGAATATAAAGTAATATATAATATACCATTTAATAGTAATACTGATAAAGGCTATTTACAGTATAGGCTCTGGTGTCCTACTTCTCAGGATGCAAGTAAAAATACTGGTGGTTATGTTATGAACATCAAACAAACTAAATGCTATAGAGAAAATGGCAATAGTTTAACTGATGTTTTTAATAATCGTGGTCAGGTACAATATTTAGTAGTACCAAGTGCAGAAAATCCAAATACTAGTGGTAAGAATTATTCGCCTGAAGCTGCTATAGTAGATAGTAAGGGTAAAGCTAATTTTAATGCAGCTGGTGAAGGGTATATATGGATGAGAGTGCTAAACGATCCGAATGATTATAAAGATAGTGAGGGTAGTTATAAAGTACATTTTTCAACTTCTCAGTCAGTAGGAAGCTTTACCATTAAAGTAATGAATCCTCTACTTCAGTTATTTAAAGGTAAAGTTAAAGGAGCTGCTGAGTCTATTTTCCGAAATATAGTATGTTATGGAGGAGATACGTCTTCTTGTACTAACTTTTTTAATTATATTAAAGCACTTCTAATTCTTTATGTTATGGTTTACGGGGCAATGTTTTTACTGGGCTTTGCAAAAATAAACCAAAAAGATTTAGTAGTTAGAATAGTAAAAATAGGTATTGTTAGTGGACTTATGAATGGCAATACGTTTGAGTTTTTTAATAATTATCTATTTGATACTATTGCTAACTTTTCCGATGAAATTATTTCTAATATGAGCGGATATAGCTTATTTAATTCCAATGGTACTGTTTCAAATCCTTTCATGTTTTTAGATGCCGTAATGAGTAGGATATTGTTTAGCCAAACATTTATGGCACAATTACTTGCATTATTATCTTTAGGTCTTAGCGGTATTATATATTTTATAATTACTGTTATTGCAGTAATGATTGTAATTATAACAGCATTTAGAGCAGCTGCCGTTTATATTATGGCATTTATGGCGACTTGTATATTAATTGGTATAGCACCTATATTTATTAGCTTCTTATTATTTGATTTTACTAGGTATTTATTTGATAATTGGGTTAGATTTACAATTAGATATATGATTGAGCCGGTTGTTTTAATGGCGGGTATCATTGTGCTGACTCAATTATTTACGATATATTTAGATTTTGTTTTAGGTTATAGCGTTTGTTGGAAATGTGCACTACCTATAAAAATTCCGTTTATCGGTACTATTTTACCTGTTGCATTACTTAATGTACCAATCTTTTGTATAAACTGGTTTGCACCTTGGGGTATGGATTATATGTCGGGTATGATGGGTGTGAATATGCAAAATATAGTTGCATTAGTTATTATAGCTTATGGTATGTATGGTTATGTTGAGTTTTCCGGTAATATGGTGGCAAGACTGACAAGTGCGGCTGGTCCTTCAGCTACTAGTATGGGTGGAGCAATGTCAGGTGCTGCAGAGCAGGGAGCATTGAGCCAAGTAGGTATGGATGAAAAAACAAGAAAAGGTATTACTGGTAGAGCAAAAGAACGATTAAAGCAACGTAATGAAACTTTAAAGCAAGCTGAGAAAACTAGAAAAAATGCACCAAAAGAAGAGCCGCCTAAAGCGGAAATACCAAAATAAAAAATTATGAAAATTATTAAAAGTTTAATTTTATTAGTTTTATTTATGGCGTCGCCTGCCAAAGGTGATGACTTTGCTTGGATGTCAAGTGGGCTTAGCGGTCTTAAAAGCATTTTTGGTTGTTTAGAAGTACCTACATTTACAAGTTTCCAAGAGGGTAAAATAGGTATTAGTTTATCGACTGCTGGAGATTGGCAATCAACAGGTAATGCAGTTGAAAAAGGTAAGCTGCTTAAGATTAAATGGTCTACTGCAGGTCTTACCCCAGAGCCTCGAAAATATCTAGTATTATATAGAATTGACCCAAGGTTTAGTGTTCCGCAAGTCTTTATAAAAACTTATAATTACAAAAACTCACAGTTTGAAGTTGCAGGATTCCCAGGTTTTAGTACAGCAAATGATGGTGTTATACCTCCTGATAAAAACCTTGATGCATTATCATTTACTAAGATGAATAATTATGTTAACTACTTTAATTATGCTAATGGTAATCCAAAAATTCAGGTTAATGTTGGTGATATAGTAAATATTAGTCTAGCTGATAAAGATGATTTTTTTAATCCAAGTACATCAAAAACTCCAAGCACCTTAAATAATATACTAGCTAAAGAACTCGATAGTTCTGTATTTGCTGCTTCTGCTCTTTATACTGAAAGCAATCTTGGTAATTTTGAAAATAGGATAGTTTACTCAAGTGCAGAGCAAGTTTGTAATATTATAGATGCTCAAAGAGCAACTTTATGTACTGGTACAGGTTCGGCTACAAAATATACTAATGTTAGTAATGGTGCATTAGTTGGTAAGCCAATGGCTGTAACTACATTACAAAATTTTATGAGCATGATTAACTCTTGCCCTGCTAATTCTAATTTAAATGCTAACCCTTCTTGTTATTATGATCAAGGTAGAGGAATGGTTATTAAAATAGGTGGACAAGTCATTAAAAATCGTGATCAAAGCTTTGTTAATAATGATAATACACAGAATGGTTTTATGTATTATCAAGCAACTAGCGGTGGTGCTATGGATTTTAGTAGCGATTGGCAGCCTACCGGTATGTTTAATAATTCTTTTTCAATGAGTGATTGGAGTAGAAATTTTTCTAATTATACTGATTTTGCAACTTATATAACTAATGGTAATTGGGCAACTAATTTTTTATATTTTGGTCGTTATGCAATGATTGTTGAGATAGGTAATGGTACAAACACCATTAGCCCAGGTGATCAAAAAAATATAACTTTAGAGTATTTAATAACAGCTGATGGTACATTACCTAGTTCATCTACTCCCGGCACTACAGTCGGTTATGATTTTTCAGGTGATGCACCACAAGATGGATATTTATGGTTAAGAGTAAAAAATCCTAACAGTAATATACAGGGAACAATTAGTGTAGATTATGCTAATTATACTGGTACAACTTGGTTTTCAAATATAGTTTATAATGGGGCAATTAAACCTATTACAGATCAATTTAGAACTTATAGTGAGGATTTTTATTTTAAGTTAGTTGCAAATTCTGCAATACAAAATATAGCTAAAACTGCATTAACGCTTTACGTTACTATATTTGGTTTAATGTTTGTTTTGGGGGCTTTAAAATTAACTGCTGTAGAAGTAGTAACTCGTATATTTAAAATAACTATAGTAGCTATTTTACTTAGACCTGAAAGCTGGAGTTTCTTTAATAACAATTTCTTTAGTGCATTTATTAATGGTATAGATTTCTTTGCAACGAATGTTGTAGGTGCTACAAGCTCTAAATCTAATATTTTTGGTTTTATTGATCCTATATTTGACAAATATACTAATGGTAGGATTTGGGGATTACTGTTTATTCAGCTATTGCAAATACATAATGGTTTAGCATTTATTGTTATTATAACCATTTACTCACTTATTACTTATTTTAGAGCAGTACTTGAAGTAATTATAGGTTATGTTATAGCCTTTATAGGCTTGACAGTTATGATTTCATTAGCACCATTTTTTATAATATTAATGTTGTTTGAAAAAACAAAAACTATGTTTAACAACTGGATATCAATTTTGTTTAGCTATGTAGTGCAGCCAACGATATTATTAATTTTCTTTTTATTAATAGATCAAATTTTATCAGAACAGCTGTTAAAGGTAATTGTCAGAGCTTGCTGGGATACACTCATACCGATTAAAATAGGGCTCGATTTGTCAAATCTTGGTATTCCGTTAAATTTCTCTTTTACTTTACCATTTTTACCAGGAATACCTTTTTTTGTTCCACAAGTTCCAGATATTACTAGTTCTAACATTTTAACGAATGACACTAATACATTTTTAGTATTGTTCACTACAGCTTTATTATTTTATTCATATTGTCTAATGTCGTATGGTTTAGTAAGTTTTGTAACTATAGTTGTTGGTATGTTAACGCAGGTTACTCCTGCACGAATAGAAGGTAATTATCAAGCTCCTTCTAATCCTACAGAATCTATTATGAAAGATATAGGTTCAGTAGCAGCCCCGATTAAAAAAGCTGCCCTTGCTCCAGCACGGATTTTTAAAGATAAAGTAATTGATCAGAATTATGAAGCTAGAAAGCCGCAAGGTGGTGGGGAGCATACAGGTAAGTTTTTTCAAAATCGTAATGATGTGAAACCTGAGCAGACGGAAAGGAACGATTAGTGTCATTGCGAGGAGCCGTAGGCGACGTGGCAATCTTATGAAACATTTAAGAATCCTAAGATTGCTTCGTCAAAACTTGTAGTTTCTCCTCGCAATGATATTGAAATTTAAAATATTAAAATTTTTATGGATTCCGTGGACAAGCCACGGAATGACAAATCGATTTAAAATGAACAGAAATATTTTTATTACATTATTAATATCGTTATTGGCACTGTCGGGGTGCAGCGGGGATACTTGTATCGATCCGGATGATTTCGGTTTTATAAAATTTAATATTTCTTCTAGATATGATCCATCTGAAGTTACTTCAAGACAAGAGGGGGATCAGGTAGCACCATGGCGGGATAGTGCTTATAAAGTAAATGGTTATCCTTTAACAATTATGGTAAGACCTTGGGATTATATGTCTGGGGACAAGAATACTTCAGGGATGTTATCAGCATGGTGTCCATGGTATGGGCAGCAGAATAATTTTACTACCTTAGCTGAGTTTTGTGTTAGACTGCGACCATGTCAATTTACTGACGGTAAGATGTGTCCAACTCCTACGCCAAGAGATGCACCTATTAATAATGCTCCTTGTATACTTACAAACGGAGTAGGGCTTTATTTTTTAATTGCTGATAAAGGTTCTAATCCTAATATGTCGCCAGATTCACAGCGTAGTCCGAAAGGTATAACGCAGCATTTAGGTGAACCAGTTGCAAGCCAAGATTATGAATTTTATAGTATTAGTAGTACTGGAAAGTTTTTACAAGCCGGTGGTATAAATTACCAATATGGTTGTACTAGCCTACCTTGCGATCAAGCTTCAAATTATGCTCAATCTTCTCTATATTTTAAAATTTTAGACAAATTTTATGATGATAATAGTGGACAATATAGGGTAGTAATAAAATCCGGAGTCAGCGATACAAGACCTGATCCCCTACAATTTTTAACAAATTTAATAAAGAATGAGTTATTTGGTACTAGCGATAAAGATCCTGGAATTGTAAGGCAAACTTATCAGCAAATAATTGAAACACCTGGCTATAGGTTAAGTGTTTCGGCTCTTTTAACTCTTTATATAATGTTTACTGGATTTTCCTTTTTAATAGGAAACATAAACATGACTCATGTTGAGTTAGTAGTTAGAATACTAAAAGTCAGTGTAGTTTCAATATTATTAAGTACAAGTAAAGCTTGGACATTTTTCCATGATTATTTATTTGTATTTTTTGTTGAAGGGCTAGCACAGATATTACAAATAGTACAAGATGCTTCAACAGGGCAAAGTTTACTAAGCCTTCTTATTTCCCCGCAAACTTTATCTAAGCTATTTTCTTTATTGTTTGTAGATCCGCTTGGGTTTATTTATATCATACTATATTTAATAGCTCTGTATTTTATTTTCTTACTTATATTCAAAGCTACAATTATTTATCTTACTGCATTAATAACCATTGGTATGATTATAACAATGGCACCGATATTTATTTGTTTCATGTTATTTAATATAACTAGATCGTTATTTGAAAATTGGTTAAGGCAATTAATATCATATGCTATACAACCTATAATTTTATTTGTCGGTATTGCTTTTATCGGAATGATTATTAAAACAGAAATACAATCGACATTAGGTTTTGCCGTCTGTAAGAAAGATTTCCCCGATTTAGGACCTATAAATCAAATTTTTGGTAGTTTTACAGAAGATTTAGATTCAAGTATTGGTAATTCGATATTTTATTGGTGGTTTCCGGTACCGATGAAAGGAGGAATTGAGAATTTCACTCAAGCAGATATATTAGTCCCCGAAGATTATACCAAAAAGGATGGTACTAAGTGTTTGGCATATCAATGTATAGATAAACGTTATATTCAATTACCGTTTTTAGACTTAGTTAAAGATGCAAATAGAATTAGTAATTTTATAAATGGTAAATTCGTCCAGCTTGATGGCTTATTATTGATATTTGTTTCTATTTATTTGCTTAGTAAATTTAATGATACTGCTATATCGACGGCTAGTTTTATTGCGGGTACTTCGGGTAATTTAACATCGATACAGGCTGTTAACCAGCAATCTTACGATTCTATCATGAAGCAGGTCAATAGACCGATAAATTATGCAACAGGAGTTATTAGTAAGCCGATAAACCGAATGCAAGAGCAAACGAGTATGTTTTTTGCTGAAAAATATCAAGGGCTTATGATGAGTAGGCTTGAAAATAAAGCCCTCAGTTCTTCGGCTAACAAAGCAGTGCAAAATGAAGTTAAAAGAAAATATGGTATAGACCATAAAGACGTTAATATGCAAGCCGGAGCAGATTATAAAAACGGCATTTCTAAATTGCTAGATAATAAAACGTTTTTACCGAAAGGTGGTGATTTAGATGTGAAAAAACTAGCAACTATGAATTTTGGGCAGCTTCGAGATGAATTTGCCAAAAATAAATATGGTGCAAAAAATTATAGCTCTTTAACTAGTGATCAGAAACTAGAGCTTGATAAATTCATGAAATCCGATTTAGGTGAGAAAGGTAAATCAGCAAAAAGCTTACGTGAGCTTGCAAGTGATGCAAACTTTACTAGAGATTATCAAAGTGCTTATAAATATGCTCATAAAGAAATGTCAGGAAGAGGAGTTGGTCTATTTGGTAAAAATATAGGAGTGCTTAGAAGCTGGCAAGAAATGGAAAATCGCATGAAAACTAAACGTGAATTAAAAGAACAAAAACGTGTAGCTATAGGTGAGAAAATATATGCCGGCTATACAGGATTAAAAAGAGATGCTCTTACTGCGATAGTTGGTAAAGATTTACGTGATAAATATGAGGGTAATCTAACTAGTGCCGAGTGGCATGACTTTGACTATAACGATCCACAGCTTAGAACTTATAGCGAAAGTCTAAAAGATAAAGAAAGAGCACGAGAAGTCAAAGAGCTTCAAATGCAGATTAATAAAGAAACGCTTGCTGTTCAAGAAGATATATTATCGCCTGAATATTTAGCAAGATTAAAAAGACCAAGTGATGTAGAATATTATCAGGAATTAGGTCAAAGAAGGCTTATTCATGAAGTGCGTGATAGATTATCTGAAGGAAGTGATCCAGTGATAATGGGTGATAGATTTATGCAAGAAAAAGCTACCGATGATCAAATGCGGACTATGATAGATAATGCTCATCAAAAACATGCAGAATTTATAGATCAAGATAGATATACTCGTCGTCAAGAGCATTACGATATTATGCATGAAAAAGCTCAAGAAAATATCGACAGAACTTATAAAGAGATTAAAGATCATTTCAAAAGAGATGATATTAAGCTTGAGGAAATGCCAGCTTTAATAGCACAATATGAAAGAGAGAAACCAATAGAATCTTTTGATAGTAAGACAGAGCTTTCTCTAGATAAAAGGATTGAAGAAGCAGTTAGTAACTTTAATATCAATGCTAAAAATTATGAATATAGTGCATCGGTGCTTAATAATATAGAAGAAAGAAAGCAGGCTATTACTGATGAAGTAAATACTCAAATTGATCGAATTAATAAATATAGAGAAAATGCTAAAATGCCGCAATACCAGAAACCGGTAGAAAATTCAGGAAGAAAGCTCAGAAAATTAGAAGACCATTTGAGAAATATGAAGTAAAAAATCCGTCACCCCGTGGCGGCTTTGTTATGTGGATCATTTTCCTTTGTCATCCCGTGATTTATTCACGGGATCCAGTTAAAAATACTAATAAAATTAGTATTTTTTATTATTTTCTGGATCTAGTTCCCAAGCCACGGGATGACACCGAAAGCGTTTTCGGTTCTTGTCATCCCATAGCTATTACCAATTTCTATGGTTTACCAAATGTTGAAGTATCAAAGGTATAATTATATTTCTTCTAAGCTCCATCTAGCTTTAGGACAGAAATTTAAAGGCGTAAATAACCCATTATTATAACGCTCAAGCCCGGCATAAGCAATCATCGCAGCATTATCGGTACATAGCGTTGTGGGCGGGTAAATAAGCTGATAGCCATGTATTTTGGTACAATTACTTAACAATTCTTGCAAATATTTATTAGCAGCCACCCCGCCGGCTATTACTATATTTCTATTAAAATCATTTGTTATTTGTTCATAAACTTTAATAGCTTCTAGTATTTTGCTGCTTAAAATTTCCCCTATCGTAAACTGAAAACTTGCTGCTATATCGTTAATTATAGTATCGTTAATCTCTTGTAAACTCATTATTAGAGTACGCACTGCTGTTTTAAGCCCTGAAAAAGACATATTACAATCACCACTATTAATAATTGGTTTTGGGAATTTATATTTATAAGGATCGCCCAGCTTTGCCCTTTTTTCGATTTTAGGACCACCTGGGAAAGGCAAGTCAAGCATCTTAGCCACTTTATCAAAAGCCTCACCTACTGCATCGTCTATAGTACTACCAAGAATTTTGTATTTTCCAAGCCCAAGTACTGCAACAAATTGACAATGCCCACCGGAAGCTAGCAAAAGCAAATATGGATATGGGATGTTATCGGTTAATCTTGCAGTTAATGCGTGTCCTTCTAAATGATTTACTGCAATAAAAGGCTTATTTAAAACGCTAGAAAGAGACTTTGCAAACATTGAGCCAACTATAACGCCGCCAATTAAACCAGGTCCTGAAGTTGCAGCTATTGCCGTAATTTCATCTAAGCTAGTATTGCTCTCAAGTAAAGCCTGCTTCATAGCTTTTTCGAGATTAGCTAAATGAGAACGTGCGGCTATTTCCGGCACTACTCCCTTATAATCTGCATGTTCTGTATTTTGTGATATGACTATATTCGATAAGATTTCCCTATCTTCAGTTATTATAGAAACACTAGTATCATCACAACTTGATTCAATTCCTAAAATTTTTTTCATTTGAGTTTTTGTAAAGAAGTCGTTTTAAAGTTTTTATTTGCTTCAAAATCATTAATTGCTCGCTTTAATCTCTTAGCATTTTTAGGGCTTTTTAATAAATATAAAGTTTCTTTTTCAGCATTAGAATATTTATTTGATTTTATGGATTTTTTCATGATGCTAATATATATAAATAAAATAAGTACTACGAAGATCAACTTCAAAAAGAGCAAGGCGTCTTGCAGCTGATAACCGCAGCGTATATGTAGTACGTGAGGATTATCAGCAAAAGACAACGTAGCCAATTTTTGAAGTTCATCAAGTAGTAAAATCAAAATCTTTACCTAAGGCAATATACTCTCTAATACGGCTCATAAGGTTTTGGAAATATGTAAGATTGTGCCAAGTCATTAGCATCGCTCCAAGTATTTCGCCTATTCTCACCAAGTGATGTAAATAGGCTTTGCTATAATTTTGACAAGCAGGGCAAAGGCAATCAGCTTCCAAAGGATCGTTATCTTCAGCATATTTACTATTGCGGATATTTACCGTGCCGTATTTTGTAAAAGCCTGACCATTACGACCTGACCGAGTCGGGATTACGCAGTCAAACATATCTACCCCTCTGCTGACTGCTCCGATAATATCAGCAGGCTTTCCTACCCCCATCAAATATCTAGGTTTATTTTGCGGTAGGAAATCAGGGGCAAGAACTTTAAACATAAGTTCTTGCCCCTCCCCAACTGCAAGACCGCCTATAGCATATCCTTCAAAATCTAGCTCTATTAAATCTTTAGCCGATTGCTCACGTAACTCTTCGTAAGTGCTACCTTGAATAATACCAAACTGTGCATAACCATCTCGCTTAACAAACGCTTCTCTTGATCTATGTGCCCATCTAGTTGTGAGCTGCATAGAGGTTTTTGCTTCTTCAAACGTTGCAGGGTAAGGCGTACATTCGTCAAAAGCCATGGTAATAGTGCTGCCGAGTAGATGTTGTATTTCGGTAGAACGTTCAGGCGTCAGCAAATATTTATCACCATTAATATGCGAGTTAAAACTTACCCCCTCTTCCGTTATCTTGCGTAATTTTGATAAAGACATTACTTGAAAACCACCAGAATCGGTTAGTATTGGCTTACCCCAATTCATAAATTTATGCAAACCACCAAGCTTAGCAATACGCTCGGCACTTGGTTGTAGCATTAAGTGGTAGGTGTTACCAAGCAGAATATCAGCCCCTGTTTCGGCTACCGATTCAGGCAGCATTGCTTTAACAGTTCCTCTTGTTCCGACCGGCATAAAAGCAGGCGTACGAATATTGCCGTGAGCAGTAGTAATAATCCCGCTTCTTGCTTTTTTATATTGATGATTGATATTAAAGGAAAATTTTGACACTAATAGCTGCCTTTTTATTTAAAGTATTAAAGACAGCATTTTAGCATAATATAGATTACAGATAAAGATTTATTGCCTGTGTGGTTTGTTTTTCCCTTATTACAAGGAAAAATTAATGTTGTTGTATGGTCCAGTTTAACACTTGTTATGCCGTGACGGCATTGCCCTAGTGGATCATTTTTTCCGTCTGTCATCCCGTGATTTATTCACGGGATCCAGCTAAAAAATGCTAACTTATAGCATTTTTTATTATTTTTCCTAGATTGCCACATTCGCTTCGCTCATTCGCAATGACAGCTTGGCATCCACGAAACAACGCCATCACAGGATAGAATTGATTCATGCCACAACGCTTCCTCGCAATAAGCAATGCAGAGTAACAGGAAAATACTTATACGCAAATAGCGAGTGATCTAACAAGCTCAATGATTATTTTTCTAACATCTGGATTCTGTATTTTAGTAAACGCTCTAGTTAATGATAAAATTTCTCTCTCTAAAGTTCTAGTTAAGTCTTCTCTACTAAAAGGAATGTTATATTCATAATCTTCGTCTTCTTCAGCCACATTATTTAAAAGATGCTCATCTATTTCGTTAGATAAATATTCAATTTCATTATCAAAAATATTATCGTCAGTATTTAACCTTTCTTCTTCAGAAATAGAAGTGTTGAAAAAATGCTTTAACGGCGTATTTAAAATTTTTGCTAAAACATATAATCTACTTACTGGTATAGTACTTATTCCCTCTTCATATTTTTTTATTTGAATAGCACTAATGTCTAAAGTTTCGCCGAGTTCTTTTTGACTAAGACCTATTGCAATACGACGTTGCTTTAAGCGTTCACTTGCGATTTTATCTATGTGTTTTATTGTATTCATAATTAATAATAGGCTTAATATTAAAAATTGGTTATTGCAAAGTATATTCAACTTTAAATATACATTATACACATAGCACGTATTTAATCAAGCAACTTTATTAAAATTTAATACAATTAAACTAATCCCTTGAGTTAATAAGCTTTTTATCTAATAAATAGTTAACTAAAAATATAAAAAATACGATTAGCAGAATAGTAATATTTCCAAATTTCGAAAAAATTGTGGGAGAATCTAGTTTTTTAGGAATTAAACCATCAATATAATTTATTTCGTTTAAATCTAATTTTTTTATTACCCTACCAAGAGGGTCTATTATTGCAGAAATACCATTATTTGCTACTCTAACCATCGGTAGACCATTTTCTACAGCTCTACTTCTGCTAATATGAAAATGTTGATATGGTCCGCTAGACTTTCCATACCATGCATCATTTGTAACGTTAATTATTACATCGGCTGTTTCATTATTCGTTCGGACAAAGTCAGGGAAAATAGATTCGTAGCAAATCAAAGGTTTTATTTTTAGGTTGTATTTGTCAAGATATACAAGTCCGCCATTTCCTTCAGTATAATCAACAAAACCATGAGTTAGCTTTTTAAAAGGTAGTATTTTTTTAAATGGCATATATTCACCAAAAGGCACTAGATGAGATTTATGATATTCAAATAATTTATTGCCGTTCTTTTCAAGAGCATACATAGCAGTATAAAGTTCAAAATCCTCTCCCCGTTTTTTATTATCGGATATCCCACCTGTAATCAAAGTAGCATCTACCGAATTTAGTAGCCCTAACAACTCTGATTTAACTACAGGTATATCATAAGGTACTACTAAAGCAGCTTCCGACCAAATAACTAAATCTATAGGCTGTGAGTTCTCTGATAAATTAATATGCAGCATTAAATTATGCCAAAATTCTTCCTCACTCCATTTCTCGGTTTGAGGGATTGATGGTTGCACTAAACGGACTTTTATATCAGTAAAATTTGTAGGATGATTATGTAGCCTTACACTGCCATAAGTAATTATCACGGCTAAGGTGATGCTTGAAGTCAGTAATAAAACTTTTAACTGATCAAACTGTTTGGTAAAAAATGGATAAAAAGAAGTGGAAATATAGATTACTATAAAACTAAGCCCATATATTCCAATTATATTTAAAGATTGGATTAAAATATCCGAGAATGAAAAAGCATAACCTATTAAATTCCAAGGAAGACCGGTAAATATCCACGATCTTACCCACTCAAATAACACCCAATATAAGCAAAATATAAAATGATAATATTTGTTATTTCTAACAAAAAAACTAAATACACAACTTGCAGATACGAAAAAAGCTAAAATTATAGGTAAGCCAAATAATGCGAAAGGAATAGCCCACCAGAAATCTGATATATAAACGCTAACACCGATGCTAATCCAATATATGCCACTTAAAAAATGCCCAAAACCGAATATATATCCAAGCTTTGCTGCCTCTTGCCAATCTTTAGATTTTTGTACCAAACAGCAAAGATAAGATAAGGTTAATAATGCAGGTAATAGAAAAGTCGGAGCAAAAACCAAGCCGCTTAATAGACCTAATAATAAACAGCTAATCTTCGGTTTATACATTTTTTTATCAAAATTATTTTATTTACAAAATAATACATCATGCTATCATCCAGGCAAGTTATATTTTGGCATTGCTGGTATGGATCATTTCCCTCTGTCACCCCGTGGCTTGACCACGGGGTCCAGCTAAAAAATACTAATATTATTAGTATTTTTTATTGTTTTTCTGGATCTAGTTCTCAAGCCACGAAATGACGGTGTGGGATTTTCAATCTACGCAAGCAATGCCATCTCATTTTATATTTATTTAGGAGCGTGTTTAATGACTACAGGATTATTACAGGGGAAAAGAGGTATAATTACCGGTATTGCAAATAATATGTCTATATCATGGGCGATAGCACAGCTCGCACGCAAACATGGTGCTGAACTTTGCTTTACTTATCAATCAGAAATTTTAGAAAAAAGAGTTAAACCTCTTGCTGAAGAAGTTGGCTGCAATTTTGTTAGCGAGCTTGATGTTACAAATCCAGAATCAATTACTAATTTATTTGCTGAAGTAAAAGAAAAATGGGGAACTTTTGACTTCTTACTTCACGGCATGGCTTTTTCCGATAGAAACGAACTTAAAGGACGTTATATAGATACTAGCCTTGGCAATTTCAATAATAGTTTGCATATATCATGCTACTCTTTAGTTGAGCTTGCAAGAGAAGCTGAAAAGTTAATGAATGATGGCGGTAGTATAGTAACCTTAAGCTATTACGGTGCTGAGAAAGTTATACCAAATTACAACGTTATGGGTGTAGCAAAAGCTGCATTAGAGGCAAGTGTTAGATATTTAGCAAATGATATGGGTGAAAATAATATCCGTGTGAATGCTATTTCAGCAGGTCCTATTAAGACTCTTTCAGGTAGCGTTATTGGTGATTTTAATAGCATGCTTAGATCTCATGCGGCAACTGCTCCGCTAAAACGCAATACTCTTCAGCAAGACGTGGCAGGAGCTGCTGTATATTTATTTAGCCAACTTGCATCCGGAGTTACAGGCGAAATTCATTATGTAGATTGCGGTTATAATGTTATGGGTAGCAATAAGATAGTGGGTTAGTTGCCACTCCGCAGTGGCGTGGATTAAGAATTGTCATTGCGAGGAGAAACTGTAAGTTTTGTACGTGTGCAATCTCAGGATGTTTGATAAGATTGCCTCCGCCCTCTGCTATGCATCTCCGGCTTTGTTGCATGGATCAGTTTTTCCTCTGTCATCCCGCAACTTGATTGCGGGATCTAGCTTAAAATACTAAAATTATTAGTATTAAAAGTTGCTTTTCTGGATCCCGTGGTCAAGCCACGGGATGACACCGAACACATTTTTCGATCCACGCAACAATGCTTGCATCTCCTCGCAATGACATTGAACAATAAACTATAGATCTCTTCCAATTATATCTACATTCTCTTCATGATTATTAATAACCAAATCAGTAAAAGAAGAAACTTCAGACATTTCCGTTTTATGATCATCAGCTATTTCTAAACTTGCTTTAAAATCTTCGAATTTTAAATCCTTACTTCCATATTTAATCAGAGCTTCTTTACTTGTTAAGGTTTGTATTTTTTCTAAACTTATATCTTTAAGACCGTTA
The DNA here is from genome assembly GCF_000012385.1 of Rickettsia bellii RML369-C. Lineage (NCBI taxonomy): Bacteria > Pseudomonadati > Pseudomonadota > Alphaproteobacteria > Rickettsiales > Rickettsiaceae > Rickettsia > Rickettsia bellii. The sequence continues at coordinate 1,345,002 of NC_007940.1, read as the reverse complement.
AATGTGAAATATTTGCTTTTATAACCTAGGATTACAATACTTTCCGTTAAAGCTTTTATTTTATTTGGATCTACATTTTTAAGATCATTAAATGTACAATGTTCTTCGCTAAGGACTCTCTGACATCCACGTATATTATCATAAATAGCTTGCATTTTTTCTACGTCTAATTCGACAAAATCTTTAAATTTAAAATAATTAAGTTGATAACAATCAATTATATTTGGTGAAGTTGCTATTTTTAACTTATCCGAACTTAAAACTTTAAGGTCATTAAATGTAAAAAGTTGTTTTTCATATCCCTCTAAAATATTGGAACTTGTAAGAATCTTTAATGTATCTATATTTAAAATTTTAAGATCATTAAACGTAAAAAGTTGTTTCTCATATCCTTTGTTGATAAAATTATTTCTATCCGTTAGTACTTTTATTAAATCTATATCTAAATTTTTTAGATCATCAAACGTAAAATATTTATCGAGATATCCAGATCTAGCCTCATCACTTACAAGCATTTTTATTAAATCTGTATCTAAATTTTTAAGTTCATCAAATATGAAATATTCCTTAGAATAACCATTTACAGCTTCCTCACCTCTAAGAGCCTTTATTTTCTTTGTATTTAAACCTTTAAAATCATTAAAAGTAAAATATTTATTTTCATAACCCTCTATTGAGGTGGATGAAGTTAATAATTTTATCTCTTCTATATTTAAATCTTTAAGATCATCAAAATTGAAAATATTTTGTTCATAGCTATTGAACTTATGTCTCTGCGTTAAAATCTTTATTTTATCTAAGGGTAAGTCTTTTAATTTTTCTAAAGTAAAAAACTTTTTTGAATATCCTTCTAAAGCCCGATTGTCGTCTACAAGTCGTTTTATTATATTAAGATTTAAATTGGAAAATTCTTTGAAATATTCGTAATTAAAGTTTTTTAGATCCGTACTAACAGCTGAGAGATTTAATAATTTTAATAAATTGTGATTACTGTTATTAAGAAAATCACTAAAATTTGGTTCATTTTCTATTAAATCTAATAAGGCTTTAGCTCTATCAATTCTATTTAATTCAAACTTATATTCTGTTTTTGTTATATAACCATTAATTTTATTTTCTAACTCTGTTAACTCAGGTTTTTGCCATATTAAGGCTTGCTCTTTAGCATCGCCGTAACTAAACCCTTCTAGTATAATTTCAGGAAATTTAATTTCTAACTCTTTAAATTTTTTAGGAGTTTTTCCGCCAAGACCTACAACAACTCTATCAATATTTGTAGTATTACAAACTTGTTTTGCGAATTCTTGTAATATAGGTATGATAGTCTCATCATCATTTAATGCTTTCGTTGCTTCATCTTCGTTACGTAAATTTTCCCATGAATCTAAGACAAGGTTGCCTGAATTACTTAGCCAACCATATCAAAATTTTGATAATCAATTTTTCCGTCTGAAGTAAATATTTCTGCATTTTGTTTAGCTGAGTTTTTATTTTTTAGTAAAACATAAAAGCCATTATTTTCTCTAGTAATCCCATCGATAACACATCTTTCACTATTTCCTCCAATAGATTGACAATCTTTAACAATATCACCTAAAATATAAGCTCGCGGATCATTTATAGGTAATTTAACTAGATGATACCCATTTAATGATGTGCCACTTTCAAGTTTGCAATCTAAATCTTTTCCATGAATTGTAATATTCGGCAAGTTGTCAAAATTCTTTTTTTGTTTTTCTATTTCTAAGCATCGATTAAAACTTTCTTCAGATAATTTGTATTTAAGTGCCAATTCAGCTAATTCAGAATATTCATTAGCTTTTGCGTAGGTTAATTGAGTTTGAATAAATATTGCATCTTGTAAATTTTCTGGTGCTATATATTGCATTTCGGTATTCTGGGCTTTTTTTGCCTCAATCCGATCAGCAATAGCAAACAATTTCATTGCATCAAAACCATGTTTACTAATTAGCTCTTGCCATTTTTTTAAAGTAATATTTTGTTTATTTTTAGGTAGATAAAAATCTGAAAATGCATCATGTAATGGTTTGGTAGCCCTTAAAAAACCTTTATCGCTTAGAAAATTTTGTAACTTAGCTATAATATCTTGGTTTTGAGTTACTTCTCCTCCTAAACAAATTATTATATCATATGCATGTTTATGTATTAAATGATCTTTTAAACCAACATGAAATGTATTATTTTCCTCGATATAATCAGCTACTAATTTGCTTAATTTAAATGATTTAACATATTGCTCTTTAGCTATATCGTGCTGTAATATTTTTAGAGCGGTTTGTGAGGGTGAATTATTTAGAGAAGCTTGAAGTTTTCCTATTTCCTGCTCTAATTTTTGTGCTACAGAAGAATTACTGCTTTTTTTAGCGTTTGCTAATTCTTTATTTTTTATTTCTAACTTAGAATAGTTTTTCTTAACTGTATTAATTTGAACTTGTGAAATAGATTTTTTTGCTTCTTCCAAATGTTTAAAGCTTGAAAAACCAAAAAAGGGACTAATTGTTTCTGAATTATAGAATTGATTTATAATTTCTTCATCGCTTACTATTTTAGATAATTTGTCAACTTCTGTAAGTAAATTAGAATTATATGTTTTAGCATATGCTAAAATATTTTTAGCTTTTTCCGGTTCAAATTGATCACTTATCTTTTTTATTGCTATTTTTAATTCTGATTCTTTATTGCTAAATAAAATTGTATTTAATGACTTGAGATCTAACATAAATTTTCCCTTGTAAAATTATTTACAATAAAAACCTTATTAAATAATAGTTAAAATATTAGGTTTTTATTTATAAAGAAAAAACATTATACATTAAGCTTTAAGAATTGTCAAATAATTAAGGAATAGTTAAGGTTTTAGAAAGAGGAGAAAACGTCATTGCAAGGAAATTACAAAGTAATTTAGTTAAAAAATGCTAATTTATAGCATTTTTTATTATTTTTTCTGGATTGCCACGCTCCTTGCAGTCGTATAGCTCAGACAACTTGGTATCCATGCAACAACCACTCCCGTGATGGCATTGTTGCGTGATTCCGATGTCATTCCTGCGAAAGCAGGAATCTAGTATAAAGCGAGATAACCTACGCTTTTAATTTTAAAAATTTGCTGTATTTATGCTTTTTTTCTGGATTCCTGCTTTCGCAGGAATGACATATAAGACATTTTTCAATCTATGCAACAATACGCCACGGGATGACAATAAAAAACTTGGATTTCCGCTTTTAGCTAGGAATGACATAAGTGATCTATGTAACAACGCCTACAGTTCCTTGCAATAACGTTTTTTGGCTCACATGGAATAAGAAAGAAAAAACTACTCTATAGCTTTTTCGATATTAACTATTATCGCAGGGGATTTATTAATTTCTTGTTTGAGAGTTTTTCGTATCGTAGATTTTATTTTTTCTTCTATCTGTTCCTTAGATAAAGCTTTTTTAGCTTGGCTCTGCTGCGTTTTAATAAGCTCTGCGATGTCATTTTTAATTATATTAATCAATTGCATATCTTCATTTGCGTCAAGTAAACCTGGCATAGATAATATCGGCTTTGCGGCAAGCAAGCCTTTTTGATCAATCACAATCGAGGCTATTACTATACCAGACTCACGCATACGTCTTCTAGCTTTAAAAATAGGTGATTCTACAGGGAGTAAATAGTTACCATCAACAGCTAAATAACCGCTTTCAACTTTTGCAATCACTTTAGCATTATTAGGTTCAAGTAGCACCACGCTGCCATTCTCAACTTCCACTGCTTGTTTTATGCCATTTTTCTTAGCAAGTTTAACATGCTCATGAATATGTACTGGCTCACCATGTACAGGTATACAAATATTTGGTCTAATTAAAGAATACATTTTTTGTAGCTCATCAACAGAAGGGTGACCTGATACATGAACGAAATGGTCTCGTTCGGTAATAACTTCCACACCACTTTTAACGAATATATTAAACAGCCTAAATATTTTCTTTTCATTACCAGGTATAATTTTTGAAGAAAAGATCATGGTGTCTTTAGGAGCAAGCTTTATTGACTGGTGAGAGTTAGAGGCTAGTTTTGCAGTAGCAGCTAGCGGCTCACCTTGGCAGCCGGTAGCAATTATTAATAGCTCTTCTCTTCTGAATCTACTAACATCACGTTCACTAATTAAAGGTGCAATATCTTTAAAATATCCGCTCTCTTCGGCAGCAAGCTTAATGCGGTGCAAGCTTCTACCAGTTAGGGCTACTTTTCTACCTGCAAGTTGAGCAGCATGAATTATGGTATCAAGGCGGGCTAGATTAGAAGCAAAAGTTGAAACTACTACCATTTGCGGGCAGCCAGCTATAATATCTATTAAACTTTTTCTAACATCACCCTCAGAACCGGATATTCCTTTATTAAAGACGTTGGTAGAATCGCAAACTAACGCAAGTACTCCCTCGTCCCCATAAGATTTTAAAAGCTCTTCATCAGCTTTTTTGCCTAGCACCGGATCGTTATCAAATTTCCAGTCGCCAGTATGTAAAATATTACCGGCTTCCGTGCGGATCATAATTGCTTGCATCTCAGGTGCTGAGTGGGTTAATGGTACCATTTCCAGCGAAAAAGGAGATAAATCTATTTTACCTCCTGGTTTTACTTCATGAATTTTAATATTTTTAGCAAAATCATATTCGCTTAAACGAATTTTTAAAAAATTTGCTGTGAAAGTAGTAGTATAAATAGGACATTTAAGACTATTCCATAGATATTGTACTCCGCCCAAATGATCTTCATGAGCATGAGTTATAATCATTCCGACTATATCTTTTTTATGTTTTTCAATGAAACTGCTATCTGCAATCATCATATCAACGCCTGGTAAATAATCATCAGCAAAACCGCTACCACAATCAATAATTAGCCATTTACCTTTATAATGATACAGATTAAAATTCATACCTATTTCGTTAGAACCACCAAGAGGTATAAATAGTAAATCATTTTTATGATTTTTGATATTGAATGACGACATATTAATTTCTATATTTATTATTGCATACCGCAAATACTTCAAGATTTGGTAAGTCAAATAAGCGGTGAGTCTGCGGAACGTAGATAAACTACGTGAGCACAGACGAATCCCGAAATTTGGCTTGCCAAATCTTGAAGTATTAAAGGTATATATCTTATAACTTATTATTGCTTAAGCGTCTATCTTTAAAAAAGAAATTCACAATGAATATGAATAAAATAGCATTAGTTTATAACGAAAATTCTAAATCTTCAAGTAGTATAGAGGAAATAAAAAAACTTTATACTTATTGTGACGTGGAAGATGCGGACGTAATCATGGTAGCTGGCGGGGATGGGGAGTTATTGCATAACATACATCGTTATATGCATTTAAACATACCTTTTTATGGTGTTAATTTAGGCAGTCTCGGCTTTCTGATGAATCCTTTGGATATTAAAAATATACTACAAAATATTCAAGAAAGCACCGCATCTACTCTTAATCCTCTTTTAATGCAGGCTGAAGACGTAGATGGTCAAATACATAAAGCTCTTGCGATTAATGAAGTATCAATATTCCGTAAAACTAATCAAGCAGCTAAATTTAGAATTGAAGTAAACGGCGTAGAGCGAATGAGCGAGCTAGTAGCAGATGGAGCTTTAGTTGCAACACCAGCAGGTAGCAGTGCCTATAATTTATCTGCCGGTGGTCATATTCTCCCTCTAGAGTCGAATATGCTATGCCTAACCCCCTATATGCTCATTCAGACCACGTAGATGGCATGGGGCATTATTGCCGTCTTCAGCTTCCATTAAATTTGAAATACTTAATACAAATAAAAGACCAGTAAATGCCACTGCCGATTTTCAGGAATTTAGTAATATAAAATCAGTTACTATTAAATCGACTAACGATAAGTCTATCAAATTGCTCTTTAATAAGAATCATACTTTAGAAGATCGTATTATTAAAGAACAGTTCGGCGGGTAATACTACTTATCTTTCAAGAATTGCTCTTTCATTTTGTCAGGTCTCATAATGCTCACGTACTATTTGTACGCTCCGCTTACTCGCTTGTTAAAATAAAATTCAATTCTTGAAATACAAGCAGTATATACTTGTTTTATTTGAAAAATTGGCGTCGTCGCTTCTCATTTTTGATCCTCACGTATTTAGTACCGGGCAGTTTTTATTCAATGTCATTCCCGCCTACACGGGAAAGCATTGCCCGCGTGGATCATTTTCCCCTGTCATCCCGTGATTTATGAACTAGAGCCAGTTAAAAATACTAATAAAATTAGTATTATTTATTATTTTCTGGATCTAGTTAGCAAGCCACGGCATTGTAAGAAAAGAAAGTGATATAATATAAGTTATAAATGTAATATAAACATTTATAAGAGAGTGTTAATACCCTATATAATGATATAGGGTATTAAGCGGGCGTAAGCGACCGTCACGGTATAGTAGGTTTTATACGACCGGAGTCATCAAGGTACTATAGCCCGACTCTCGAGAAGTTTGAATAGTTGGAAGGGATGCGATAAGCACGCCCGATTACAATCCTAAACAATATAAAATCTCGAGGTACATATGATAAAATATCACAAACATATAGGAATTGATATAGGAAAATATAATTTTGTAGTAGGAATAGAGGGCATAAAAGATACAAAAGAATATGAGAATACAAGTTTCGGTATATTTGAATTTATTAATGATAATAAGGATATTTTAGCAAACTCTCTAACTGTAGTTGAAACAACAGGCGGATATGAACTAGAGTTATTGTATAGCTTATGTGAAAGAGGTTATGTAGTACATAGAGCAGATGCAAGAAAGGTAAAGAATTTTATCAGATCATATGGTAATAGTGCAAAAACAGATAAGTTAGATGCTAAAGCATTAGGATTATATGGTAAGGAGCGAGCAGATAAGCTTGAAGTATTTAAGCCTGAATCAAAACAAAATATACAATTATTTCGGTTAGTACAAAGACGGAATGATTTAAAGCAAATGTTAGTTGCCGAAAAGAATAGATTACAACAAGCAAATACAGATAAGTTTGTTAAAAATAGCTGTATAAATATGATAGATGTTTTAAGTAATCAAATTACAGAGATTACTAATCAGGTAGAAGTGATTATATCATCAGATCAGCTGTTAAAAGCAAAGCATGAGATATTGAAAGAGATAAATGGCATTGGTAATATAGTTGCTTTTGAGTTATTAATATTATTACCGGAGTTAGGGAAGTTAACAAGACGGCAGATTGCTTCTCTTGCAGGGCTTGCTCCAAAAGCTAATGATAGTGGTAAATATCAAGGATATAGAAAGGTAGGACATGGTAGAGCAGGAGTCAAGCTATACTATTCCTTGCTGCTATGTCAGCCCGTAATAGCAAGACTTCTGGTTTAAGACTCTTTTATGAGCGACTCATTAACAATGGTAAAAAGAAAATGGTCGCTCTTACCGCTTTAATGCGTAAAATTATTGTCATCGCTAATGCTAAATTAAAATCTCTTCTTTTTAATTTAAAACATAGTTGATGACACCGAGGGCGTTTTTCGATCCTCGCAATAATACCTCCCGTGGTAAAGCAACTAGATGACACATCTGTAATCAAAAGTTGAATATACATACCAATTAGTATAAAGCAACTAAAATTAACCAGTTACCAAATTCTTACTTTCAAGATAATCTTTGATCTTCAGCAAATCATACCAAGAGGTGCGTTTTTGGCTAGGTTGGCGGAGTAAATAGGCAGGGTGGAACATTGCCGTAGTCTGGATAGGAGCGGCTAGATATTTATTGGTGTAAAAATAATATTCTTGTCTAATTTTAGTAATACCGGCATTTTTTCCAAGTAGACTAGTTGCAGCAGTGCTACCAACTAAAATAATGAGTTTTGGGTTAACTAAAGCAATATGTTTCTCAACAAAAGGTCTACAAACATCAACTTCCTCTAAAGTTGGCTGCCTATTGGCAGGTGGACGCCAAAACACTGTATTGGTAATATAAGCATTATCTTTTCGTGAAATCCCAATTGCACGCAGCATATTATCAAGTAAATTACCACTTTCACCGCAAAAGGGTATACCTTTTAAATCCTCATTACTGCCAGGAGCTTCACCTATTAACATAATTTTAGCTGCCGGATTACCGTCACCAAATACAGTGTTAGTAGCAAGCTTCTTAAGGTCACAGCCATTAAAATTTAGTAGAGATTCTTTTAGTTCTGCTATATTATCGGCTTTATCGGCAAGTGATCTTGCAAGGCTTATATTATCATGTGTTTTATCGTTCATATTAAACCCGTTTTCTTTTTGAGGCGTAGGTTTTGCTTGTGGCTTTTCAGCCAATTTGGTATTATCGCTTACTTTTAATTTTGGCGGATGCTCTGAGCAATAATATTCAACCCCAATTGCATTTAGCCATTTAAATGTATTATTCATTAAATAAATAAAATATGTTAGAATACTCTGTACCTACTGAACTAAGCGGCTTAAGGCTTGATAAAGCTTTATCTCAACTTCTTGAAAATGTCTCACGCAATCAGATTCAAAAAGCAATTAAAAGTTCTTGTGTACAAATTAACAATGTGATTATTCTCGATTCTGATATTTTGGTCAAGGAGAATGATATTATATTATTTTCTTTCAAAGAACCAGAAGAGCTAACAATCGAGGCAGCTGATATAAAACTTGATATAGTTTATGAAGATGAAGATTTAATAGTTATCAACAAAGCTGCCGGTATGACTGTCCACCCAGGAGCAGGGCACCATGACGATACGCTTGTTAATGCCCTACTCCACCACACAAGAAATTTATCTGATATCGGCTCATCAGAAAGACCTGGCATAGTGCATCGTTTAGATAAGGACACAACGGGCTTGATGGTGGTTGCTAAAAATAATAAAGCACATATGTTGCTTGCCAATCAGATTGAACAAAGGCAGGTCGTACGGAAATATAAGGCTTTAGTTTGGGGCGTAATTAATCCGCTAGAGGGAACTATTAAGAATAATATAGGTCGCAGTCGAAGCGATCGGCAAAAAATGACAATATTAAAATATGGCGGGAAAGAGGCCGTGACCTACTACAAAACTCTAGAACTATTTTATGGAGGTAGTATTAGTATGGTAGAATGTAAGCTTGCTACCGGCAGAACTCATCAGATTAGAGTGCAGCTAAGCCATTTAAAGCACTCGGTGGTTGGTGATCAAATATATGGTAATAACGACCGAAAAATTAACCATGCTCCGCCTGAACTAAAGGCAAAATTATTAGATTTTAAACGCCAAGCCCTGCATTCTTGGTATTTAAGCTTTACCCATCCAACCAGTAATGAAGTTATGGAATTTTCTTGTGAACTACCAAAGGACATGGAGGGGGTTATTAAATAATTTATACTGTTTTTACTTTATAAAAGTATTATACTAGTTTAATAAACTGGTATGGAGATTATTTATGAAAACAATTGGAATGTTCAAAACAAAAACTCATCTTCCTGAACTAATTAAAGATGTTGAAGCAGGTGAAGAATTATGCATAACAAACAGAGGGAGAAAAGTGGCTGTTATAATTCCTATAGATAAATATTATAAGAAAAAATATGCCAATATATTTCAAGAATTTGCAGAACTTAAAAAACGTGCACCGTTAGGCAGTGTGGATGAGATTTTAGAGATGAAAAATTTAGGTAGAAAATGAATTTAGTTGTAGATTGCTCTTTTATTATGTCATCAATTTTACCTGATGAATCAGCTCAAAAAAATAATAAAATTTATGATCAAATAACAGAAAATATATATACGTTATATGTACCATCTATATTTTATTTGGAATGCCATAATGTTTTTATAAACTCCTTAAAAAGGAAGAGAATTAATAAGAATGATTATGATGATTATATCAAATCGTTAAACTTATTACCTATTAATGTTGATAAGTTTTGTTCTACTCCAGAATCTTTATATACAATAGCTAGACTAGCTACTGAACACAACTTAACCTCTTATGATGCTTGCTATCTTGAGCTAGCATTACGTTTAGAAGCTGATATTCTAACACTAGATAAAAGCTTGATAGCAAGTTGCCAAGCTTTAGGCATTAAGTTAGTAATATAACAATGCAATATTCTATACAAAAGTTTCTTAACGAAGGAGCTTATAAATTACAACACATTGGGATTAATAATCCAAAATTAGAAGCACGAATTTTATTGCAGCATGCTATAAATAAACCTTATGAATATCTGCTTGCTAATCCTGAAAAACAACTAAACCAGCTAGAAATAGAAGCTGTTGAAAAAGTATTAGAAAGAAGACTAAAGCACGAACCGATAGCCTATATTTTAGGGACAAAAGAATTCTACTCACGTGAGTTTATCGTTAATAAACACGTATTAATTCCAAGAAACGATACGGAAATTTTGATAGATGTTGTACTTCAATATCATTCCCAGCACTCTCTATGTCATTCCAGCAACGGCGGGAATCCAGACAAAAAGCAACTGGATTCCGTGGTCAAGCCACGGAATAACATTAAAAGTAGTAACATCCTAGAGCTCGGCACGGGTAGCGGTTGCATCTCTATCAGTCTATTACTCGAACTACCGAATAGTCAAATAACCGCAACTGATATAAGTATTGATGCGATAGAGGTTGCAAAAAGTAATGCCATAAAGCATGATGTAACGGATCGTTTGCAAATTATTCATAGCAATTGGTTTGAGAATATTGGAAAACAAAAATTTGATCTTATAGTTAGTAACCCGCCATATATATCTATAAATGAAAAGCCTGAAATGGCAATTGAGACAATAAATTATGAGCCATCTATTGCTTTATTTGCCGAAGAAGACGGCTTGCTGAGCTATAAAATCATAGCAGAGAATGCTAAAAAATTTCTAAAGCAAAATGGTAAAATTATATTAGAAATAGGATATAAACAAGCAGATCAAGTTAGCCAAATCTTTTTAGATCATGGTTATGTTATTGATAATATCCATCAAGATTTGCAATCTCATAATAGAGTAATAGAAATATCTTTAATTCAGCTAAATCGCTCATATGCAAGACGCATCGGGAAGAGCCTGTCAGGAATACAACAAAATTTATTAGATAACGAACTACCGAAATATTTATTTTCAAAAGAAAAGCTTATTGGTAAAAATTATAACTCCTGTAAAATTAAAAGTAATTATACGAAGTTCAACTTGGAAAAGAGCAAGGAGTCTGTAAGCCGAGGAGCGGAGCGTATAAAAATACGTGAGCATCTTAGGACTTACAAAGAGGACGTAGCCAATTTTTCAAGTTCAACGAGTATATTTTTAGAGATTGGCTTCGGTATGGGTGAGCATTTCATCAATCAAGCTAAGATGAATCCGGATAAACTTTTTATCGGTGTGGAGGTATATCTAAACGGCGTTGCAAATGTTTTAAAACTTGCAGAAGAGCAAAACATTACAAACTTTTTATTATTTCCCAATAATTTAGATTTTATATTACATGATTTACCAAATAATAGCTTAGACAGGATTTATATTTTATTTCCTGATCCTTGGATAAAAAATAGGCAGAAAAAGAAACGTATTTTGAATAAAGAACGCTTAACGATTCTACAGACTAAGCTGAAAAATAAAGGTAGCTTGATCTTTACTTCTGATATTGAAAATTATTTTGAGGAAGTAGTAGAGCTAATTAAACAAAATGGTAATTTCCAAATTACTAATGAGGATAATTATTCAAAACCACACGATAATTATATAATAACGAAAATACCACCAAAAAGCTATTAATGAAAGTAGAACACCCCAATTTTTAAAGGCTATATTTTCAAATGTTATTTCTATAAATAATAAAAAACACTAATTTTATTAGTATTATTTATTATTTTCTGGATCTAGTTAGCAAGCCACGGCATTGTAAGAAAAGAAAGTGATATAATATAAGTTATAAATGTAATATAAACATTTATAAGAGAGTGTTAATACCCTATATAATGATATAGGGTATTAAGCGGGCATAAGCGACCGTCACGGTATAGTAGGTTTTATACGACCGGAGTCATCAAGGTACTATAGCCCGACTCTCGAGAAGTTTGAATAGTTGGAAGGGATGCGATAAGCACGCCCGATTACAATCCTAAACAATATAAAATCTCGAGGTACATATGATAAAATATCACAAACATATAGGAATTGATATAGGAAAATATAATTTTGTAGTAGGAATAGAGGGCATAAAAGATACAAAAGAATATGAGAATACAAGTTCCGGTATATTTGAATTTATTAATGATAATAAGGATATTTTAGCAAACTCTCTAACTGTAGTTGAAACAACAGGCGGATATGAACTAGAGTTATTGTATAGCTTATGTGAAAGAGGTTATGTAGTACATAGAGCAGATGCAAGAAAGGTAAAGAATTTTATCAGATCATATGGTAATAGTGCAAAAACAGATAAGTTAGATGCTAAAGCATTAGGATTATATGGTAAGGAGCGAGCAGATAAGCTTGAAGTATTTAAGCCTGAATCAAAACAAAATATACAATTATTTCGGTTAGTACAAAGACGGAATGATTTAAAGCAAATGTTAGTTGCCGAAAAGAATAGATTACAACAAGCAAATACAGATAAGTTTGTTAAAAATAGCTGTATAAATATGATAGATGTTTTAAGTAATCAAATTACAGAGATTACTAATCAGGTAGAAGTGATTATATCATCAGATCAGCTGTTAAAAGCAAAGCATGAGATATTGAAAGAGATAAATGGCATTGGTAATATAGTTGCTTTTGAGTTATTAATATTATTACCGGAGTTAGGGAAGTTAACAAGACGGCAGATTGCTTCTCTTGCAGGGCTTGCTCCAAAAGCTAATGATAGTGGTAAATATCAAGGATATAGAAAGGTAGGACATGGTAGAGCAGGAGTCAAGCCTATACTATTCCTTGCTGCTATGTCAGCCCGTAATAGCAAGACTTCTGGTTTAAGACTCTTTTATGAGCGACTCATTAACAATGGTAAAAAGAAAATGGTCGCTCTTACCGCTTTAATGCGTAAAATTATTGTCATCGCTAATGCTAAATTAAAATCTCTTCTTTTTAATTTAAAACATAGTTGATGACACCGAGGGCGTTTTTCGATCTACGCAAGCAAGCCTTAAGCGGGAATGACATTGGAGTCGTGCAACAAGGTCTGTTATACGCAGCTAGTTAAAAATATCAAAACTGATTCCTCTTTCCAAAATAAACTTCGTCTACTGATTCTTCATTTACCCAAGATCTTCAAAAAATATTGAACAATCACCTACTACGTCTCCATCGGGACCGTTCGGGTATAAGTCTGTATATGCGTTATCTATTTTATTTAAGAAATCTAGCGAGGAAACTTCTTCGTCTAATGGTTTAGAATTTTCTGCACGTAAGATATAAATAGGGTTAGAAGAATGTCCTTTAAGTTGTTCACTTAAATTGTAATTGTATAATCCACCACCTGAGATTTTTTTCTCTGTGGCATATTCTATATCTCTTGCAAATTGTAATGTAGTAATATTAGATTCATTATCTGGTAGAGTGGCAATAATTGCTGTATGCGTTCCACGAAGATAAATATCACCTGGTTGAATTAATTTCAGTTGCTGTTCATCTATACTCTTTAATTCTGTAACTAATTCATAACCATATTGAGAATAATTTTCTCTCATTTCTCTTGTAGTTATAGTTTTGATTTGTTCAGTAGCTAAACCGGTTGCTTTGCCTACGCTACTAGAGCAATCTTCAGGACCAAATATAAACTGATATTTAAGATAACGATGTCCACCAAATTGGTAATCACCAAAAAGCATCATGCCATTTTCATTAGAGGAATCGTAATCTTTTGTAAATGTTTTAGGTAATGTAGTATATTTAGAATTATAGAAAGGAAAAAATGTTGCCGCTCCAGGCATGTTAATATCTTTGTTACCAAGCGAAGCATTAATACTTGCAAGTAATACTGAGCTAACAGAAGAATTTTCATTACCATAATATGAATCGCTATTATCAGCTTGTAAAACAGGTAACTTAGTTGAATCTACATAACAATATTGATTATTATAAAAGTGACCATTCTTTATTTGTGCTATTAAATTATCATCTTGTTGCTTTGCATATTTATAAGCCATTTTAAGCTGTAAATCAGTTTTATTAAATTTAATAGGATAGCCTAAATCTGTTGCAGGTATTTTTTGCTCGTGAAAATAATCATTTATTGATTTACTAAGTGTAGAATATTCTTTTAAATCTTTTATAATTTCTTTGTAATTTGCTTCACCACTTTTATCAGCTTGATTTTTTTCCCATGTTTCAACTATAGAGGCTAGTACTTTATATTGTGAATCTCTTGTTGCTAATTGTTTTACTCTAACCTGAGTTGCCATATGAGCAACGGATGCTGAGTTAATTTTAAATTCTTGCATAAAACCTCCTTTTAAGATGATGAGATCTAAAAGTTAATATTTTTTAACTTTCTAGTCAAGTTACTTTAGAGTTTATTAAAAAATATTAATGAAATCTTTACAAAAAAATAAATTAGTGTATACTATGCGTTCAAAAAATTTTAATGTAAAAAATATGGAAAGAAAAATAAATTCTTTTAGACTTACTCAAGAAAAAGATTTTTTATGCTTACCTAATCAAGATGACAAAGCTCAAATATTCAAAAGCGATTTGCAAAATAAATTTATAGAATTATATAAATGTATGTTAAAAGAAATTGGTTTTAAAGATTATTTGAGAATAACCCAAAACTTAAATGCTCCAGAATTAGCTTTAGAATTTGCTAATTTAGCTATTACAAGAATAGCTAATAAAAAAAATCATCTTCTAAAATGTTTATTAGAAAATTACCCTTATGAAAAACTTAAAAACCATAAATTGTTTATAGATTATGAAATTAGTGAAGATGGCTCATATTTAGAACATAAATTTTCTAAATCAGTTATATTTTTTGAATATAAATCTTTTTCTAATTCTTCTTGCTTACAAGATAAAATTTTTAACAACTTTCTTGCTAAAAAAAGCAGTTTTTATTTAGCCGCTATAGAACAAAATATTCAATTAATGGAAGCAGTATTTGTAGATATATTCAAGACGGGGCATATAGTTTTAAATTTATTAAATACTATAGATCAAGAGAAATATAAAACAGCGTTTCATTTTATTATAGAAATTGTACATTTTGTAAAACCTGAATTTCAATTTGATATTATTAAACAATTAGTCGATACAATAGCAGAAGATTTTAATGTTCTAGCCACTCTTACTAACGTATTGCTTGAGCTTGAAAAAGATGAAGAGATAATAACATTACTTGAACCTAAATTATTAAATATAAAAAATAATGTGATACCGGAAGAGGATGGCATTATTTTTTGCCGTTTTAATTTATCATTAGCTGAAAAACAACTTTTACATTTTTTAAAAACCGAACCTGACGATAAAGATGCTCTCTATAACTTATTTAATATTTATTTAACACAACAAAAATTAGACAAGGCTAAGGATTTAACAAAAAATTCCCCAAAAGATTTAAAAATTTTAATGGAGATGAGTTTAGATTTAGCTGAGATTAGCACTATAAAACTAAATTCAATTAATCAGGATGAATTACCTGCGACAAGCAAAAGTCAATTTCGTTGTTTTGAATATATTGCTAAATTTAACAGCTATAATGATTCTGAAAGAGACTCAAATTATGAAAACTTGAAAGAAGAATTAATTGAGATTGATAAGGTTATTGATTACGCAGTATTATCGTTTACAACTGCTATTTATACCAAACAATATGAACTAGCAGCACAATTTGCCAAAAAAATACCTAAAAATATAATAACTCCATATATAGAAAAAACTAGGTTTTTATTAACTCCTGTCGAATATATAAGCGAAGTTCATATAGAAGAACTAAGAAGTAAGTTTGATTTATCACAAGAAGATGCTATAGATTTAGTGATTCAGGTCAGTAGCTGTTTAGTCGCAGATGAACAATATAAATTAGCCTTAGAAAAAATTGAAGAAATATTACTGCTTGAACCTCAAAACTATAGTGCTATAGAGATTGGTCTTAGTGCTGCTGAATTAATCAACAATCAAGAAAAAATCCAAGAATATAGTGTATTATTACATGAAAAATATGAAAAAGACTTCATTAATGATATACAAAATACTCATAAATATTATCGATCAATAAAAGAGCTTAATTTACGTCATGCTATCAATAATACAAATAGTAATGTTAGTAAGTGGATAATTAAGAAGGAGAGATTAATAAAAACGATGCTATTTCTTTGGGTAAATATAAAGGACTTGATTGTTATGGAAGAATTAGCACAGATATAAAATGTGATAGTACTCAATATAATGAATTTATCAATGCGTTAGAAAAAGGCATAATTTACAAACAGCAGGGAAATAATGGAGTTAAATTTCTCAAGGAAAATGCTGTTGAAATCAAAATTAATGGCGGTAATCGTTTATATACAAATATATTAAATACTAATCCCCAAGGTGAGTTATTAATAAATTTTGATCATTTTGGTAATCATAAAGATGTAATAAAATTTGCTGGAGAGCATAGTTTAGAATTTCATGAAGCTTTTTAACTTACTCAAAAGGTTGCCTTAGGTTGATAGCAGCAGATAAAGTTCCCTCGTCTAGATAATCAAGTTCACCGCCGATAGGTATGCCGCTAGCAAGACGAGAGATTTTTGCGGGATGGTCTTTTAGATATTCCGTAATAAAATAGGCAGTAGTTTGTCCTTCTAAAGTAGAGTTAGTTGCGATAATGACTTCTTTAATATTTTCCTTAAAGCATCTATCAAGTAGTTCTGGTAACCTTAAGATACTAGGGTTCTGTCTGCTAGCTGCTGATAAATTATGACCAAGCACGTGATATAATCCTTTGAAATTACCACTACGCTCCATCGCCCATAATTCAGCAACAGTTTCAACGATTGCAATAACTGATTTATCTCGATATTCAGATGTGCAGATACCGCAAATATTTTCAGTATCCATATTACCACAGACCTGACATTTTACTATTTTCTTATCTATTTCTGTAAGATTATTGATAAGAGTTTTTAGCCTTACATCCTTGTCTTGCAGTAAATATAATACTATACGTCTTGCTGATCTGCTACCAAGTCCAGGAAGCTTAGAAAATAGATAAATTAGCTGGTCTATCTCGTTATTATTATCGTTCATGTTAAGCCTTTATTACGACAGTTCCAGCTATTTTATCATGTAATGCTTGTTTTTGAGAAGAGAAAAGTATAAAGAAAATACCGATCGGAAATGTCATATATCCAAGGAATCGTTTAATTAACTGTTTAAGGGTCGGACGGTTAAAGTCGTTTGCATCTACTATTTTCATACGCATAAATATTTTGCCAATGGTTGCTCCTTTATAATACCAAAAACCTATAAAATAGGAACCTATCACTGTTAAATTAATTAGTAAAATTGAAACGTTAAATAGAATATATTTATTAAAATTTCCTGCTTTAAGATATTCATAAAATTCTTGACTCATAACAGATTTAAGCACCTCGCTTTGATTATGCAAGTCAATATTATAGCTCTGGAAATAATCACGGTAGAAAAAAACCATTAGATAAAAGAAACAAAATTGTAAAATTGGGATTGCTATAAAAGCAAATAAAGATAAATCAAGTGCCGTAGAAAAAATACGTGCTATAAAATCTGGGTATATAATTTGTTTTTTCATTGCTGATTACTATTTTTTGATGTTTAATTATAAATAATTTAAAAACATTACAGTATTTATGGAACAATTTGAAGCATTTAGTTTATTATTTGTTGATAGTTTTGTCTCAAATTTAGTCATCGGTTTTCAGCGTGAATTAATTTTTCATTCTATGAAAATGTTTGGTAACTATAGTTACCCTATAATGTTTATAGTAGCTACTTGTGCTTCTCTTAGTGGTAATATAGTTAATTATATTTTTGGTAAATGTGCTTTAAATATTTTCTACTCTTCTAAAAATGAACAAAATATCTTAAGGCATAAAAATTTAGCACAACTTTTTTATAAATATGAGATATTTATACTTCTTCTGATGGCGTTTCCTTTTTGGGGAAGCTTTATTTCCTTATTTTCTGGTTTTTTTAAAACAAAATTTTCAAAATTTTTGGGGCTTGGTTGTTTAGCAAAAGCCTGTTATTATATTGCAGAACTATATATTATATAAATAGCCATGAAAAAATTAACCTCAGAAAACTCTCATAGACAGCAAAAAGTAGCAAGTATAATAAATGAAGCATTAATTGAGATTTTACATCGTGGTAAAATGCTTGATCCTAGACTTTACGATTGTCCTCTTACGATAACAAAAATTATAGTTACTGCCGATTTAAAAATAGCCAATTGCTATTTTCTACCTTTTAACACTAAACTAACGCCTCAAGAAATTACCGAAAGCCTAAATAATTCCAAAAATGCTATCAGAAATTTTGTAACAGGTAAAATAAATATGAAATACTCACCCGATATAAGATTTCATTACGATCACGGATTTGACAATGCCTTAAAGGTAGAGCAACTACTAAAGGATACTAATAATATATAATTATTAAAAATGAGATATATTTTAGATAGGAACAGGTGCTAGGGGATAAACTCAATCATTGAAAACAATAATTATCCATTGTACTAAGTATTTAAAAATACTTAGTACAACAGTCCCCTAGGTCCCCTAGCATAAAGTTTGCACTAAAGGCTTAATAAGCTGTTTTGCAATAATGGAGTTTAAACATCATTCACGTTTTACATACTATCAACAGTAATTAAAATAATCAAGTGCTTTTAGTTACTTTTTAGTATTTTTTTAAACTATAAGTATACTCATACTATTTCTTAATGTTTTTATATTTCCAGTATAAAAATTTATTAATTTTTATAAAAAATTAAGCCTTATTTCCATAAATAACTTTCAAAGATTGTTTTTTTATACTAAAATAAGAAGATAATCTTTTAGAGTAAGTAGAATGTCTCCTCAAATAATCGAGTTATTAATTTTTGCTGGTATTGCTTTTTTTATTATTAATAAGCTAATTACAACGCTTGGTGCTACTTCGGATGATGATCCAGCGAAACAAAAATCTTATTTTGGTGAACCAGTTATTAAAGATGTAACACATAGTTCTAATAAATCATATGAAGAAGAAAAAGATCTACCAACCGCACAAGATATTAAAACTTTTAAAAATTTGATAGTAGAACAGAATATAACGGCAGTTGTAGATGGTATGGAAACAGTGCATAAACGTCTTAATGCATTTCAACCTATTAAATTTATAAACAACGCTAAAATCGCTTTCCAAATGATTATAGAAGCTGCTTATAAAAACCAAACAGAAGAACTTGCTGAATTAGTTGATAAAAGGTTTTTAGAAGAATTTGAAAAAATATCTGATTCTTATGGTAATTTTTTCGACTCAACGGCTTTAAACGCTAAATATTCTGAAATTTATACATTTGGCAACAACATATTTATTAAATTACTATTTCAAGGTAAAAACGTAGTTGACAAAATAGAGGAATTAAAAGAAGAATGGACATTTACCCGTAATGCTAATACCAAGGAAGTGGATTGGTTTTTAAGCAATATCGAGAAAGTGTAGTTTTGTTGCTCTGTAGTGACTTTGTTACTTAGAGCCTGTCATCCCGTGGCTTGTCCACGGGATCCAGTAATAAAAAATACAAATATAAAAGCTCGATTTCTCTCGCTTTATGCTGGATCCCATGGACAAGCCACGGGATGACACCGAACAATTATCAAGCCACGTGACACATATAAATAACATAACAAACTATTAGTAATGAATAAATTATTCTATATTATAGGCACTATATTAATAATAGGTGTCTTTTTTATGTTTCAAAGTAAATCTACAATAACAGGTGATGATAACCAAATAATCCCTCGTAAAGTTCTGTTCGGTAATCCTGACAAGGCAAGAGTGTCATTAACCCATGACGGTAAATATATCTTATATATTGCACCAAAAGATGGCGTGCTAAATATTTGGTTAGCCCCAAGTGATGATATTAGTAAGGCAGAGGCGATAACGCATGATAAAGGGCGTGGTATATGGTCTTATGCTAAAGCTTATAACAATAAAAATATTTTATACACTCAAGATTTTAACGGTGATGAAAATGACCGAATTTATAGTTATAATATAGAAACAAAAGAGACAAAGTTACTTACTCCGGAAAAGGGAGTAAAGGCTGGGCTAGTTGGACTAAGCTACAAAAAGCCGAATGAAATATTAATAGATTCAAATGAGCGTAATCCTGAATATTTTGATATTTATAAATTAAATCTAGATACTTTAGAAAAAGAACTAATTTATCAAAATGATAAATTTACCAATTTTGTAACAGATGAAAATTTAAATTTAAGATTTGGTAGTTTATTAGATAAAGATGGTGCTGTTGAATATTACGAATTAAAAGATGGTAAGCCTCAGCTATTTACCAAAATATCAATGGAAGATTCGTTTAATACCGCTATACTTGGTTTTGATGCTAGTGGTGAAACTTTATATATGCTAGAGGGGCGTGATCGTAATACCTCAGCCCTTAAAGCTATAAATTTAGCTACTAATAGTTCAGAAATATTAGCAGAAGATTCAAAAGCTGATATTGGTTTATTTGCCGTGCATCCTACTAAGCAGACCCCGCAAGCAGTATCAATAAATTACGATATGGTATCGTACAAAATATTAGATAAAGATATTGAAGATGATATCAAATATTTACAAAACCTTGATCGTGGTGATTTAATTATTAATAGTAGAACGCTTGATGATAAAACTTGGATTATAGCTTATAATAGCGATAATTCACCGGTGAAATATTATAAATATGATCGCACTAATAAAAAAGCTGAGTTTTTATTCACTAACCGTAAAGAATTAGAGCAATATAAACTTGCTAAAATGATACCGGTAATTATTAAGTCACGTGATGGTTTTGATTTGGTTAGTTATATTACTTTCCCAAATGATGTGAAACTTGATGAAAATAATATTCCTGATAAAAAAGTTCCGCTAATAATTAATGTTCACGGTGGTCCATGGGCACGTGATAGTTGGGGGTACGATCTGGAGCATCAATGGCTTGCTAATCGTGGCTATGCAGTTTTAAGTATTAATTATCGTGGTTCTACTGGCTTTGGTAAAGATTTCCTTAATGCTGGAAATTTAGAATATGCCGGTAAAATGCATACTGATTTAATTGATGGTGTAAATTGGGCAATTAAGAATAATATAGCAGAAGCTGATAAAATAGGGATTATGGGTGGAAGTTACGGCGGTTATGCAACGCTAGTTGGTCTTACTATGACACCTGATGTGTTTGCCTGCGGAGTTGATGTTGTTGGTATGTCTAATTTATTAACTCATGTGCAAACTAAAGCTCCATATTTGACTCCATTATTAAGTATATATAAAACACGTATAGGTCCTTGGGATACTGAAGAGGAAAAAGAGTTTTTAAGACAAAGATCACCGATTAATTTTGTTGATAATATCAAAAAGCCTTTATTCATAGCCCAAGGAGCTCATGATGTGAGAGTCGTGCAAGCAGAATCCGATCAAATCGTAAATGCTATGAAAGCAAAGCACATACCAGTAGTTTATGCACTCTATAAAGATGAAGGTCACGGCTTTGCAAAACCTGGTAACAGAATCTCTTATTACGCTCTTGCCGAACAATTTTTAGCTAAAATCTTAAAAGGACGTGCCGAAGAAATTGGCGATGATCTAAAAAATGCTAATTTAATTTTGAACGACCAAGAGAATTTAAATGGAGCAGAAGCAGAGAAGATAATAGATAAGGCAGTTGGGTAGACGTCATTGCGAGGAGATGCGTAGCATCGACGTGGCAATCTCAGGAGTCCTGCTTCATGAGATTGCCACGCTCCTTGTAGTCGCTCGCAATGACATTTTACCTAATATGACATCATTAGGAGTACAATTATGCTACTTACAAATACTGAAAATTCTTATGGGTTGATTGCTAAACTTTTCCACTGGGTTATGAGTATTATGGTTATATTAATGCTCATTGCTGTTTTTTTAATGGATGATTACATAGAGCCGCCTTTAAAATGGCAAATATTTGGCTTACATGAAGCAACCGGAGTGCTAGTTTAACTTTAGTTACATTAAGGCTTTTATGGAAATTCTATAACACTACTGTTTTACTGCCTGCTGATTTACCAAACTGGCAAAAGAAAGCCGCCACCATTAACATAAATCTCTTATATCTTTTAATGATATTAATGCCAATAAGCGGCTTTCTTATGACCATTTTGTCAAATCATCATATAGATTTTTACGGCTTGTTTACTATACAATCTTTTGCCCAAGATTTACAATTCGCCAAAATCTGCAAAAAAATCCACCAAAAAGCAGCTTTATTATTTACTGCTCTGATTATTCTTCATATACTAGCTGCATTTTATCATCATTTTATTAGAAAGGATAATGTACTTAAGAGGATGTGGAATAGTTAATTTAATCATAAATTTATTGACATATATACAAAACTATGTTTTATATAAGTAAGATTACATAACTTACTATATTAGTGTTATGAGTAAAAGTGCTAGAGTAATAGTTTCTTCAAAAGGGCAAGTAGTTATACCTAAATATATAAGAAATAAGCTTGGTTTGCATTCAGGTTCTGAAGTAATTATTAATTACAAGAAAAACGAAACATTAGAATTGCTTCCTATAAAAAAGGATATTTTTAGTTTTTTTGGTAAAGGTAAACACAAAGCTAAAAATGGTCCAATCGACGTAGATGAAGCTATTAGTATTGCGGTTATCGAAAATGATAGGGATTGACACTAATATTTTAACTCGTACTTTCCTTGAAGATGATGAAGTACAGGCTAAGACTGCTCAAAATTTTCTGAAAAATCATGTTAATCATAAAATCTTTATTTCCTCATATGCAATACTTGAATTTGCATGGGTGTTAAAAGTAAAAAAGTTTACACGCCAAGAAATTTATGGTGCAATTATAAATCTTATTGATAATTCTGGTTTTATTATCGGACATCAAGATATAATAATATCAGCAGCTGAAAAATATATAAAAGGTAAAGCAGATTTTGCTGATTATATGATTATTTCTGAAGGAGAGACAAATAGCGTTAATAACTTTGTTAGTTTTGATAAAGAGATAGTACAAGAAATTAAAAGTGCATCTTATCCTTAAGTAGAAATTTAAATTAATAACAATAATAAAATAAATTATTTATGAATATTCACGAATATCAAGCAAAAGAGATTTTAAGAAAATACGGTGTGCCTACTTCAACTGGGGTAGTGGTTACAAAAACCGAAAGTATTAATGCAGCGATTGATGAGCTAAATACAAAGGTTTATGTAGTTAAGGCACAAATACATGCTGGTGGTAGAGGTAAAGCCGGCGGTGTTAAGGTTGTTAAGAGTAAAGAGGAAGCAAAAAAAGTTGCTCATGATATGTTCGGTATTAATTTAGTCACACACCAAACAGGACCACAAGGACAGAAAGTAAATCGTCTTTATATTGAATCAGGTTGTGATATTTTAAAAGAATATTATTTTAGTGTCGTATTTGATAGATCAGCTAGCTGCATCACCTTTATAGCTTCTACGGAGGGCGGTGTTGATATTGAAGAAGTTGCAGAAAAAACTCCTGAAAAAATTATCAAATTTTCAGTTGATCCAGCTACCGGCTTGCAAAATTTCCATGCTCAAGGAATAGCATATGAATTAGGTTTTAAAGACCATCAAGTAAAGCAAATGAAAGAAATAGTAAAAGCAACTTACAAAGCTTTTATTGAAACAGATGCAGCACAAATTGAGATTAATCCGCTAATTGTAAATAAAGAGGGCAATTTATTAGCATTAGATGCAAAATTTACCTTTGATGATAATGGTCTATTTAAGCACCCTGAAATTATGGCTCTACGTGATCAAGATGAAGAAGATCCGTTAGAAACAAGAGCAGCTGATGCCGGTCTTAGCTATGTGAAAATGGATGGTAGTATTGGTTGTATGGTAAATGGTGCAGGGCTTGCTATGGCAACAATGGATATTATTAAGCTTTATGGTGCAACACCTGCGAATTTCCTAGATGTTGGGGGCGGAGCTGATCGTGAACGTGTGAAAGAAGCCTTAAAAATAATTTTATCTGATAAAGAAGTAAAAGGCATTTTAGTTAATATTTTCGGCGGTATCATGCGTTGTGATATCATAGCAGAAGGAATTATCGCAGCAGCAAAAGATATAGGTATAAAAGTGCCGCTAGTAGTCCGCTTAGCTGGTACAAATGTTGAGAAAGGTAAAGAGATTTTATCCAATTCAGGTTTAGAAATAATACCGGCTCATGATTTAGCTGATGCGGCTAGTAAAATAGTAGAAGCAATTTAGGTAATAATGTCATCCCGTGGCTTGTCCACGGGATCCAGTAATAAAAAATACAAAAAGGTCAATTTTTGCCGTCATTGCGAGCGAATGAAATGAGCGTGGCAATCTCATGAAATAGTACAAGACTCCTAAGATTGCCTCCGTCCTCTGCTATGCATCTCCTCGCAATGACGATTGTACAAAAACAAATTTAAAAATAATAAGTAGTTATCAAAGATGGCAATATTAGTTAATAAAAAAACAAAAGTAATCTGTCAGGGTTTTACGGGTTCACAAGGTACTTTCCACTCCGAGCAAGCAATAGCTTATGGTACTAAAATGGTTGGTGGGGTGACCCCAGGTAAAGGCGGTAAAACTCACCTCGATTTACCGATATATAACACTGTGCATGAGGCAAAAGCCAAAACCGGTGCTAATGCTAGCGTTATTTATGTACCACCTCCCTTTGCAGCCGATTCAATATTAGAGGCAATTGATGCCGGAATTGAAATAGTCGTATGTATCACGGAAGGAATTCCGGTGCTTGATATGGTCAGAGTAAAGCGTGCTTTGGTCGGTTCTAGAACAAGATTAATCGGTCCTAACTGCCCGGGGATTATAACCCCTGATGAATGCAAAATAGGTATCATGCCAGGGCATATTCATAGAAAAGGTTCTATAGGTATTGTTTCAAGATCAGGTACTTTAACTTATGAAGCAGTAGCACAAACAACAGCCGTAGGGCTTGGTCAATCTACATGTGTTGGCATTGGCGGTGATCCCGTTAATGGCACTAATTTTGTAGATTGCATTGATATGTTTTTACAAGATGACGAAACAAAAGCAATTATCATGATTGGTGAAATTGGTGGTGACGCAGAAGAAAATGCAGCTGATTTTATCAAGCATTCAAAAATAAAAAAACCTATAGTAAGCTTTATAGCAGGTATTACTGCCCCTCCGGGTAAAAGAATGGGACATGCTGGTGCTATTATTGCTGGCGGAAAAGGTAGTGCTGAAGATAAGCTTGAAGCTCTGCAAAGTGCCGGCGTAACTATTACAAGATCACCTGCTGATATCGGCAAAACTATGCTGGATTTACTCAATGGTTAGGCGTTATCGTCAGCTCTTATGTCATTCCTAGCTGCGGCAGGAATCCAGTAACTTTAGTGTCACCTCGTGAGGGCATTATTGCGTGGATCGAAAAACGTCCTAAGGTAGTTATCCCGTGGCTTGACCACGGGATCCAGCATAAAGCGAGATAAATCGAGCTTTTTATTTGTATTTTTTTCTGGGTCTAGTTCCCAAGCCACGGGAGGCATTGTTGCGTGGATCGAAAAGCACGTACGGTGTCATCAACTATGTTTTAAATTAAAAAGAAGAGATTTTAATTTAGCATTAGCGATGACAATAATTTTACGCATTAAAGCGGTAAGAGCGACCATTTTCTTTTTACCATTGTTAATGAGTCGCTCATAAAAGAGTCTTAAACCAGAAGTCTTGCTATTACGGGCTGACATAGCAGCAAGGAATAGTATAGGCTTGACTCCTGCTCTACCATGTCCTACCTTTCTATATCCTTGATATTTACCACTATCATTAGCTTTTGGAGCAAGCCCTGCAAGAGAAGCAATCTGCCGTCTTGTTAACTTCCCTAACTCCGGTAATAATATTAATAACTCAAAAGCAACTATATTACCAATGCCATTTATCTCTTTCAATATCTCATGCTTTGCTTTTAACAGCTGATCTGATGATATAATCACTTCTACCTGATTAGTAATCTCTGTAATTTGATTACTTAAAACATCTATCATATTTATACAGCTATTTTTAACAAACTTATCTGTATTTGCTTGTTGTAATCTATTCTTTTCGGCAACTAACATTTGCTTTAAATCATTCCGTCTTTGTACTAACCGAAATAATTGTATATTTTGTTTTGATTCAGGCTTAAATACTTCAAGCTTATCTGCTCGCTCCTTACCATATAATCCTAATGCTTTAGCATCTAACTTATCTGTTTTTGCACTATTACCATATGATCTGATAAAATTCTTTACCTTTCTTGCATCTGCTCTATGTACTACATAACCTCTTTCACATAAGCTATACAATAACTCTAGTTCATATCCGCCTGTTGTTTCAACTACAGTTAGAGAGTTTGCTAAAATATCCTTATTATCATTAATAAATTCAAATATACCGGAACTTGTATTCTCATATTCTTTTGTATCTTTTATGCCCTCTATTCCTACTACAAAATTATATTTTCCTATATCAATTCCTATATGTTTGTGATATTTTATCATATGTACCTCGAGATTTTATATTGTTTAGGATTGTAATCGGGCGTGCTTATCGCATCCCTTCCAACTATTCAAACTTCTCGAGAGTCGGGCTATAGTACCTTGATGACTCCGGTCGTATAAAACCTATGCCGTGACGGTCGCTTATGCCCGCTTAATACCCTATATCATTATATAGGGTATTAACACTCTCTTATAAATGTTTATATTACATTTATAACTTATATTATATCACTTTCTTTTCTTACAATGCCGTGGCTTGACCACGGCATCCAGAAAAACAATAAAAAATACTAATAATATTAGTATTTTTTAGCTAGACCCCGTGGACAAGCCACGGGGTGACAGGGGGAAATGATCCATGCAACAACTCCGCCACGGGATGACAGATATTAGCCCCCTCCAAATAAAAAAATAAAATCATGAAAAGATTTAAAAATATTGCAGTATATGGAGGAGGGAGTTTCGGCACAAGCCTTGCAGCCATAGCAGCAAGGGTTTGCGAGAACGTTACCTTATTTTTGCGTGATGAAGAAATAGCAAAAGAAATAACAGATAAGAAAACCAACACAAAATATTTAGGCAATATTAAACTACCGTCTAATCTACAAGCTACCACTAATCTAGATAAAATTAAGGATTTTGAGCTAATTATTATTGCAGTACCGTCTTACGCTTTTGATGAGGCAATAAAGTTACTAAAAACACATATCTCAAACGATAATATTCTTCTAATTGCTACAAAAGGTTTTGCACGTAATCCTACTGAATTATTTTCTGATAGGCTTAAAACTTTATTATCAAATAACCCTATAGCATTTTTATCTGGTCCGAATTTAGCAAAAGATCTAGCAAAAGGTTTGCCTGCTTCTGCAACCATTGCAAGCTTAGATATAGATTTAGCAAATAAAATATCTTATAATCTATCTTCAGAAGCTTTCGTTGCTAGTACTATTAATGACGTTATAACATTACAAGTAGCAGGTGCTTTAAAAAATATTTTTGCCATTAAAAGCGGCATTGATATGGCAAAAGAGCAGGGCGAAAATGCAAAAGCAACCCTAATCGTATCTGCCTTAAAAGAAATAGCGATATTATCAAAAGCTTTAGGTGGCATGAAAAATAATATGGATATTTTGCTAGAAGCTGGCGTGGTTGGTGATTTAGTGCTTACTTGTTACTCGAGGAGTTCACGTAATACAAAATTTGGTTATGAGTTTGGCATAAGTAAAGACAAACAGAAATTTTTACAAGAATATAAAGAGCTAGTGGAAGGAAGAGAGGCGATAAAGCTCGTTTTGGAGTTGATAGAAAGATATGATTTGGATATGCCTATTGTCTCTTCTTTAGGTAATGTCATTAGATAGGTTTTCTGTGTAAAGATTATTAGATTCCGTGGCGGGGTCACGGAGGACATTGTTGCGTGGATCGGTTTTACCCTGTCATCCCGTGGCTTGACCACGGGATCCAGTTAAAAATACTAATAAAATTAGTATTTTTTATTATTTTCTGGATACCGAGGATATTGATATTTCTAGTTGTTTTTCTGGATCCCGTGAATAAATCACGGGATGACAGGGTAAAACCGATCCACGCAACAATACCTTGCGAGGAGAGGCGTAGCCTTGACGTGGCAATCTCATGAAATAATAATAAAATCCTGAGATTGCTTCGTCAAAACTTACAGTTTTTCCTCGCAATGACAATCTAGAAGCCACAAAATTAAATTTATTAACATGTTTAAAATAAAACAAGAAATAATAAACAACACTGTACAAATAGTATTTAGATTGCTGTTTGCGTTATTATGTTTTTTTATAATATTATTTCCTGAATTTGCTTATAAAATTGGGGTAAAAAGCAGAATTTTTCCTGCAATAGAAATCATATTTATTTATTATTTCATGACTTTATATTCCTTAAATATGCTTGGAATATTTTTGATAGGATTACTGCTTGATCAAATAAATTCCATGCCTATTGGGACAAATTCTTTAGTTTTTTTATCAGCTTATATAATTTTAAAATTATCTTCAAAATTTTTTGCGGTAAAAAATTATTTAGTAAATTTCATCGTATTTTGTGTTTACTGTTTATTTATCTTGAACTTTAAATATTTACTTGTAACAATGAAAAAGTTAGAAATAGATGGATATTTAACAATTTTATTTCAATATTTAACAACTATATTTTCTTATAATTTAATTCGTCTTATATTTGACTCTCCTCTAAGTTATTTTAAAAAGCATGCTAAACAAAAAAATATTACATAATGAGCTAATCTCACGCCGTGCTTTTATAATTGGAGCAAGTAAACTAGGGCTTTTATCTTTACTTGGAATGCGGATGTTTTATCTGCAACTTATCAAAAGCGAGGAATATAAGACGTTATCAGATAAAAACCGTATTAATTTTGTTGTTCTACCACCTAGCAGAGGCAGAATTTACGATTTGGAAAATAATATTCTAGCTACTAATAAGCCATGCTATCAGCTATTAATAGATCGAAGCGTTAATAATAATTATAAAGATGAGCTAGAAATAGTTAGTAAAGTTTTAAACTTATCCGAAGAAAAATATAATTATATCCAGCAAAAAATTAAGAAATCTAGCCGTCACGTGCCTTTGATGATACTCGATCAACTTGATTGGCAACAAGTATCTTTAATTGAAGAGCAGAAACATAAGTTAACTAATATATTTATCGATATAGGATATTTAAGGTCCTATCCTTTCTCAAATGTGACTTCTCACCTAATCGGTTATCTTGGGCAGATAAATGAACAAGAAAAACAAGGATTGAACGTATATAATTTAAGTGATTTTAATATAGGTAAATCTGGTATCGAAAAATATTATGATGATAAATTGCGAGGGGAATTCGGTTATAAAAAAGTTGAAGTTAATGCTTATGGTAAACAAATAAGAGAGATCTCTGGTGTTTCCAGTAAATCAGGCAATGATATTCATTTAAATATTGATGTAAATCTTCAGCAGAAAATACAAGAATATCTAAATCCTCAAGGTTCTTCTGCAATAGTTATGGATACTGAAAACGGCAATGTGTTAATTTGTACTTCTTCACCTGCGTTTGAATCAAATAATTTTAGCAAATTATCCGAAAGTTATTGGCAAAGTCTAACTAATGATCCTTATAAGCCTTTAATAAATAAAGTAGTGCAGAATTCTTATCCACCTGGATCTGTTTTTAAAATAATTACCATACTTGCAGCATTAGAAGCGGGCGTTAAGCCAAACAAGACTTTTTTTTGCAGCGGTACTTCTGTACTGGGTACTAATAGTTTTAGATGCTGGAAACATACTGGTCACGGCACTCTTGATATGTCATCTGCTCTTAAGCATTCCTGTAATACTTATATGTATGAGATCTCTAGGATAGTAGGACCTGACAAAATTCTTGAGGTTGCTAGAAAATTTGGGCTAGGCTCAAAAACCGGTATTGATTTAGCCCCTGAAAGTTCAGGGTTCGTACCATCAAAGGAATGGAAAAAGAAAAAACTAAAGCTTCCTTGGTCAATAGGTGATACTTTTAATTTAGCAATCGGACAAGGTTATTTAGGTGTTACCCCCATCCAGCTTGCAAGATTTATTACAGCTATTGCAAGTACGGGTAAATTATATACACCAAGAATAGTGAAAAATGATCTAGAATATCATAATATTGATATTAACTCTGAAAATATTAAAATAGTGCAGGAAAGCTTGTATAATGCAGTGAATGTTGCAGGCGGTACTGCCTATTATAATAGGATACTCGGGGAAGATAGACAACTTGCCGGTAAAACAGGCACTTCTCAAGTGCAAGGAAAAGCAAATGCTAACGATGATCTTAGCCGTGATTCTATCGCTTGGAAGCGACGAAATCATGCTTTATTTATAGGTTTTGCTCCTTATCATAACCCTCGCTACTCCATTACTGTTTTTGTCGATCATGGAGGCGGCGGAAGTAAAGCTGCTGCTCCCATTGCCCGCAAAATCATGTCTGACGTGCTGGATAAGTATACTCGCTGAATTTGAAAAATTGGTGTCGTTGCATGGATCAAATAACGCATGCGGTATCATTCCCGCATAGGCTTTGTTGCGTAGATCAGTTTATCCTTTGTCATCCTGCGAGCTTGTAGCAGGATCCAGAAAAGCAACTAAAGATATCAATAATATTGATATCTTTAACTGGATCCCGTGGACAAGCCACGGGATGACACTGAGGGTGTTAAAAAACGAAAAATTTACTTTTGAAGAGCTTACTACAAAAGCAGATAATTTTGTGAACAATAATTTCTTCAAACTAGCGAGAATAGCAAATAGTTTAGAAAAGAGTGATTTTGAGATATTAGAAACTATTATGCCTCAAATAACCCAATATCTTAAATTTGAAGATAGCAGTGTTAAAATAGCTGGTAGCAACATTGATCATCATTAAAATCTGAC
This sequence comes from Rickettsia bellii RML369-C, assembly GCF_000012385.1. NCBI lineage: Bacteria > Pseudomonadati > Pseudomonadota > Alphaproteobacteria > Rickettsiales > Rickettsiaceae > Rickettsia > Rickettsia bellii. The sequence continues at coordinate 1,313,759 of NC_007940.1, read as the reverse complement.
ATATACCCTTAATACCAAAAATTATATTGAGTTCTACTAATAATTTTATATGTATAGGAATTGACTATATTATATATAATATGCTAGTATGTCAGAGACATTAAAATTTATTAGGTAATTTATGGCTTCATTTGATATATCAGATCTAGAATCAAGATTAAGAAAATTACAAGATAGAGATAATATTCCATCATTGGAAGAATTAGAAGCAAGACTTGCTAAGTTGCAAGATAAGCCTTACGTGCCATCCAAAAAGCCTAGCAGTGAAGCAGAGAAGTTAATAGAGCAAATAGAATCTGAAATTAAATTAGAGAAGAAAAGTAAAGAGCTTAGTGATAGACCTAATCAAGAATTGGGTGATAGGCTGAAAAGATTAAAAGAGGACAGACCTAAGAAGCCTGTAATAAATAAACCAAAAAATTTAACTTTTCGTCAGACTAAATCAATTATTGCTGATAGTTTAGATACGCAAGCTAAAATGGCTAGTAAAGCAGTTAAACAAATAAATGAAAAGGAAGCAAAAATACCTTTAATGGATTTTACTAATAAACTATACGATATGAGAGATATAATAGCAAATACTCCTGATATATCTAAAGAACAAGAACCAAAATTATTAGACATTATCGCTAATACTTTAAGTAAAATTTATGATGGAATAAAGAAAATAACAACACCCGCTATTAATACTCTTAAAAAGATAGGTAATATTTTTACCGATTCTATCAAATCGCTTTCTAAAAAATCCTCTGATAAGCAAATGGCAGAATCTAAAGCACAATTGAAAGAATTATATAAATCATATGTTGATTTAAAGGGTGTTGATGAAAAGGTAAAAAAAGAATTTCTTAAAAATCATTATAGTCAAATTGATCAGTTACAAACTCCACAACAAATCTTCTTAGAAACTGCTAAAGTTACTAGATCAATAGCAGCTGCCGGAGCAAAAAAAGTACAACAGCATAGCCAAGCTATCAATAGACTTGGCAATTTGCAACCGTCTAACACCCCTAATAATAGAACAAAAACATCAAAGAACAGACAAAGGTAATCAAGCAATTTTATTGCAAAATTCTTGATTACTTATATTTAACGCATATAGTTAATACCTCTAATATTAAAAATCATATTGATTTCTACTAACAATTAATTATATTGATATAATCAATTTTAACTTATATCAAAGAAATTAAGATTTATTAATATTATGTTAGAGGAATCAAAAGCACTATTTTTGGAATTATATAAAGAAAAAAAGAAAAATGAATGGTTAGATGCATGGACAGATGAAGTAATGTCATTAGTTCAACAGCAATATAGTAATTATAAATTAGATGGTATATTACAAGAAGCTGCTAGGCATGATTTATTGCCCGTGATAGAAAATTATATCACTAGAGGTGGTAATTTACATATTGTAGTGTTAGACGAATGCGGCGAAAAAGTAAATATACTTAATGTTGCTGCGGCAAATAATTCTGTAACTGTTATAAATTATTTATTAGATAATAATATTTTTAACGTTGATCAAAGAGTTTCAGAAAATTCTAGAACCGCTTTGCACTCAGCTGTTAAAGAGAATGCTATGGAAAGCACAAAGTTTTTATTAAAAAAAGAGCAAATATTAATCCTAAATTTGAATATCAATATCTCGGATCTCAAAGTGAAATAAGAACTGTTTTACATGATATATTTAGTATGAGGTATAATAAACAATCATGAAGAGCTTGATTACTTAGAAATGGCTAAATTTATTGTAGAGAAGTTTAACACAGAAAACAGTATAGATTATAAAGAGTATAATTTATTAAGAGAATATAGTAGCTTGCCAAAATACAAAAAGGAGGCGTTAAAAATTCTTTTAGCACAAATGAATTTTAACTCTGATGATCTGAATAAAGTAGATAATTTTATAAACAATAATTTTTTTGAAATAGCAGTGATAGCTAACAACTTACAAGATAGTGCTTTTAAGTTATTAGTTCCAACTATTATACCTCAAGTAACTAAATATCTTCAGTTTGAAAATGCTAGCATCAAAATAGCAGGTAACATTATAGAAAATGCTGAAGTAATCTAATAAAAAAATACTAATTTGTAGTATTTTTTACTAGATTATGTACGTACAACTATTTTATAATTTCCTTGCAATGACTGATTCTTTTTAATAACTGTTGGTACTATTATGCCATTTCTGCGGATGTGGCAATCCAGAAAAATAAACATAAAAGCAGCAAGTTTTTAAAATTAAAAGCTTAGGTATCTCGCTTTATGCTGGATTCCCGCTTTTAGCTAAAAATGACATCTGAGTCATCAATAAAGCCTCAGGCAGGAATGACGATTAAGATTAAACAGCCTCAGCTACTTTAGCTTTAGGCTTTTTAGCAATATGCATATGTCTTTCTTTGATTCTTGCCGATTTACCGCTTCTTTCTCTTAAATAGTAAAGTTTAGCACGACGAACAACACCATATTTTACTACATCAATAGCATGTACTACTGGTGAATAAGTCATGAAGCGTCTCTCAACACCCTCACCATGGCTAATTTTACGCACTAAAAACGAAGAGGTAATGCCACGATTTCTTTTAGCAATAACCACACCCTCATAAGCTTGGAATCTTTCAGTCAGCTTTTCTTTACCATCTTTCTCAACTGATCTATCAACTATTTTTACGGTAACTTTAACTGTATCACCAGCTTTAAAATCAGGAATTTTTTTATTTTCAATAAGCTTTGAAATATTTTCCTGTTCAAAGCGGTCAATAATATTCATTTATTAACTCCTTTCCTTGTCTCTTAAATCTTTTAATAATTCCGGGCGACGTAATTTTGTAATCATAAGCGACTGTTCTTTTTTCCATTCATTAATCAATTTATGATTACCGGATAATAAAACACTCGGTACTTTTCGGTTGTACCAAACTTCAGGTCTTGTATATAAGCCGCATTCAAGCCCTCCCTCAAACTCCCCATCTTTCTCAAAAGACTCAGAAGCAAGGGTATTCTGGTTCATTAAAACACCAGGCAGTAGCCTAATTAAGCAATCAAGAATGGTGAGAGTGGGTATTTCCCCGCCGGATAAAATGTAGTCGCCTACACTAATTTCGGTTATATTATACTCTTCAATTACACGTTCGTCAATCCCTTCGTAACGTCCGCACAAGAATATCATATTTACAGCGTCATTCAGCAAACTTGATACAAGCGAATTTTGCGGCATTCGCCTTTGCTCACGTATTATTATATGCTCCGCAGGCTCTTCCTTAAATTCATCTTGTCTAAAGCTTTCTGAATTTAGCTGTATATCTCTCAATATCTCTTTAGCAAAGCCTTGTGTAAAGACTTTACCGCGAGGTGAGGGGTAATAAATTTTAGCTCTTGGATTTAAAGATAATGCGTGATCTATCGCATTACCCAGCACGTCAGGACGCATTATTAGCCCATCACCACCGCCATAAGCTTCATCGTCAACATTTTTATGCTTGGTTAAACCGAAATCACGAATATTGATAACATCATATGACCAAATATTTTTTTGCAGAGCTTGCCCAGCCAAAGAATGCCCTAAAGTCCCAGGAAACATTTCGGGAAAAACCGTTAAGATAGTAGCATGAAGTCGGGACATTTTTTACTTAGTTATAACTTTTAGCGAGGATAGCATTTTATTTGTAGTTTCAACCGTATGATCCTCATAGTTAATATCACAATTATAAATTATGAATAAAAGTATTTTATCGTTTTTTAACCATAATTTCCTTCACAAAGTATTTTCCGTATTAACATAAACATATTGAAAACCTTCAAAATCACCAAATTTTACTACTTCTAAATGTGTTTTTTCTTTATAGCTAAACCCTACTAAATCTAATACATCATCATAAGTTATAGATGTATCTTTAGTATAGTCACTTATTTGTAACGTTCCGTAACCTTCGGGATTAAAAAATGAATAGCAATCTTCGCTTATTTCTGATTTCCAATTTTCTTCTAATTGAATAGACCATTTAGGAGTTTTGAATATATTTGTACTTTTTTCTATTTCAAAGCTATTTATATCTATATTACTTTGGTCGAAATTTATTTCTAAATTATTTATTTTTCCTATTGGCTGATTATCTTCACCATTAATAAGTACAGATGTTTTGCCAAAATCAATTATATAAAAATATCCTTGATCTGTACTTATATGATAAAACATAATATTATTATTATAATTTTCTTTAACCTTTTCCTCACTTATAAGACTTTCTCCATAACTTAAAGCATTAATTGATAATAATTCTAAGTTATATTTACTACATAATTTTCGAGCAATTTTTGTATATCTAGGCATATTTTTTAGCCATTGTTCCTCTGAGTATTTTTTTCTTTCGTCATAATTTGGAACTAAGGCTACGATAGCTTCTATTTCTTTGTCATATAGCTTATCATCGATTATTTTTAAATTATCGATTTTTTCTACATATTTAAAATTTAAATCTAAAATGGGTTCTTCTTTTTCATTTATTTCAAAAAATAGATCAGTTAACTTTTCTAGCTCTATATGTATTTCTTTTATTATCGGTTTCTGTCTAACTTCCTCTTCCCGATACATACCGGAAAATAAATATTCTTCTCTTAATGAGGCATCCATATTATTTAATAATTGACAAGCCTGAAAAAATATTTCTTTATTTTTATATGCTTTTATATCTTCAAGACCTTTTAAAACAATATTATTCTGTTTTCCATTAAAATTACTATTAGAAAAATATTGGGTGAGTCCTCCGTTTTCTACTTGGCTTAAATAATAATCTACAAAATATACTTGTTGAGCTTGAGGAATAATTTGATCTAATTCTTCTTGATTATATAAAGCATTTCGAAGAGCATTCACATAATCTATAATTCCTTGAATACGATTATATTTATCTTCGTTATAAAAATCTGAATGTTTAATTAATATAGGTATTTTCAATTTATCCATATAATTGTAAAATAGTATTATCAAGTATATTATAACCATAGCTAATAACAATTTATAGAATAATATTTTAACTAAAGATTTTTCTTTTCTTTTGTTAGCTATAAGGGACATTATTTCTTACTTTGATTTTCGTAGTACTTTTTTATATTATAATATCTTCTATAATTTGCTTTCACTCGGTCTATTATAACATCTAAATCTTTTAAAGTAACGGAAGTAATATTAAATTTTTGTTTAAAATAATCCACAATATCATGATGATCATAGGAGATAGCTAATGTTAAAGGTGTATCACCAAATTTTTCAGATTTTTTATGAATATTAGTTAATATATTATTTTCAACAAGAAATTTTACCATTTTTAAACTTCCACCTGCACCGCACGCAACGTGTAACGCATTACCACCATCCCATTCTTCATAAGTTAAAGGAATGCCCTTTTCGTAAACGACCAACCTCAATAGATTGATCAAAATCTAAAGGCACAATTTTATTTATTGCTGCTATAATCATTTCTTTACTCTGAATAGATGATACAGCTAATTTTTTATCTAATTCCGCAACTACTTCTGCTATATTTACCGTAGACATAATAGATAACGGCAATAATTCTTCAACTTTTTCCCAACCTTTTTCTGAATTAAATAATGCAAGTAAAGCAGATGAATCTAAAATGCATTTATTCATTATCAAACTCTTCTTTTCTCGATTTAATTAGCGAGTCAACTAAAGATATATTATTTTTATTTTTAGATTTTACTAATTCTTGAAATGCTCTAATTTTATTTTTCAAAGGAATAAGTTTTAACTCCTTATCAAAAACTAACATCAATTGATCCCCTGAAGAAATATGCAACTGATCACGAATTTTTGTTGGGATATTTATTCTACCGTTTTCAGAAACAGTAACTTTATATTCTATGTGCATACTTAAAAAATTGACTGGTTAATTATTTAGTATAATAATATAAAAATAACATTGAAATTACAATGATAAAGTAAGGTATAGATATTTATAAACCTCATTACCTCTTCTGCGATGATTAATTCTTCATTTGTAGGTAAGGCGAAAACTTTAACCTTACTGTTTTCTGTATTTATTATATATTCGTTTTTTTGATTTTTTTCATCATCTATTTTAATACCGAGTCATAAAAGTTTATCGCTAATCATCTCACGTATTATAGCGGAATTCTCCCCAACACCGGCAGTAAAGATTAAGCAATCAAGCCCCTCTAGAGCAGCCGCTAACTTACCTATTTCAAGCACAATACGATGTACAAATAAATCTACCGCAAACTTAGCATCAGGATTATTACTTGCAAGCAAAGTACGCATGTCGGAGCTTTCGCCTGATATACCAAGCAGTCCCGATTTCTTATATAACAGATCAGTTATTTCTGTGGTAGTCATTTTCTCATGATCCAAAAGATATAGCACGACCCCAGGGTCAAGGCTACCTGTTCTAGTTCCCATCATTACTCCATCAAGTACGCTAAAACCCATAGAACTAGCTAAACTTATACCATTTTTGATTGCACATAAACTACTACCGCTTCCTAAATGAGCTATGATAGTTTTTTCAGATAAATCTTTTTTGGTCATTTCTTTAAAATGACTGCTAACATATTTATATGATAAACCATGGAAGCCATAACGAATAATCCCTTTATCATAATATTTTTTTGGTAAGCCGAAAGCTTTTGCGATTGGTGGGTTAGTAAAGTGAAACGATGTATCAAAACAAGCTATATGGTGGACTGCTTTGTATTTTTGGAGAAATAAATCTAATACTTTTAAATTATAAGGTTGATGCAAAGGGCTTAAAGGGATCAACGCTTTTAAATCTTCACTAATTTTATGATTAACAAGAACGGGTTTATTGAAATTTTTTCCTCCATGAACAATTCTATGACCGGTAGCAATCAAATGTAAGTCTTTCTGATTCTTCCACCAACTTTCAAAAAGCTCAATCATCGCTGAAATAGCATCGCCATTAATTTCTGTAATAGATTCTTGTTTTTTATTTATATGAAATACTATTTTAGTATCATTTTTTTCTAAAAAAATATTGTAAATTTTATCTTTTATTTTCTTATCTTTAATTTCAAAAACGGAAATTTTTAGACTAGACGAACCGGCATTAGCTATTAAGATAACATTTTTCATGCTAACTACCTTTCATTTGTACATGTAACTTGGCTTTAGAATGGTTATAAATAAACGAAGCAAGTACGCAAGAAATTACACGCATGTCCATAGGGTCGGATCTGCTGGTTAGAATAATCGGCACTTTAGCTCCAAGTACGATACCAGCCATAACTGCTTGACCTAAATATTTAAGCTGCTTTGCAAGCATATTACCCGACTCAAGATCTGGCACTACTAATATATCGGCATTCCCTGAAACAGATGAGCTAATGCCTTTCGCTTCTGCCGCAAATAAAGATATAGCATTGTCAAAAGCAAGAGGACCATCCACTATAGCATTGGTGATTTGTCCACGATCTGCCATCTTAGATAGGCTAGCTGCATCAAGAGTAGTGGGGATTGCGGAAGTAACAGTCTCAACAGCCGATAATACTGCAACTCTAACCTGCTTATCTTCTTTTAGGATATGCATTAAATCTATAGTATTCTGCACTATATCACGCTTGTCCTCTAAGGTAGGGCGGATATTAATAGCAGCATCGGTAATGATAAAAGGTTTAGGGAAAGTAGCAACCGCCATTAAGAAAGCATGGCTTATTCGGCGTTCGGTACGAAGTCCATTCTCTTTATGAACTACCGCTGACATAAGCTCGTCAGTATGCAGCGAACCTTTCATAATGGCGGCAACTTCTCTTTTCTTTGCAAGCTCTACGGACTTTTTTTGCTGCATCGTGACTATGCTCAACATTAATAACCTGATAATTAGCAAGGTCGACGTTATTAACCTTTGCTACTGCTTCGATTTTATGCTGTGGTCCAATCAAAACGGGTGTTATTACACCAAATTGTGCCGCTCTAACTGCCCCAAGTAACGACTCTTTATCAATAGGATGAACTACCGCCGTTTTGACAGGCTTGAAACCATCCGCTCTAACAAGCAGATTAATAAAATGCTTGGCTGCTTCATCAAAATCAGGGTCGTTAATTTCTTTTGGAGGGGTATAGGAAGTACCTAATTTTTTGGCTAAAATTGCGTCTAAAAACGTCTCATTTATTATGTGTTGCTTCTTCATACAAAACCCTTAATAATTAGTAACTAATTTAATTAAATAATATATAGACCAATTAATAAAGAGAAAATTGAAGAAGTTTTTTAATGGGGTATTTATAAGTAGTATTAGAGCAACAGTAGATATAGGGGTTTGTGCTGTGGCGTGGTTGTTGTGTAGGGCGTCTTTCCGTCATTGTGAGAATGGGCGAAGCCTGCTCTGTCATCCGGTGGCTTGATGTTAGGATGACAGTGATAGGAAAGCACTCTCGATGTTATTCCTGCGTGGATCATTCTCCCCTCTGTCATCCCGTGATTTATTCACAGGATCCAGAAAAACAACTAGAAATATCAATATCCTCGGTATCCAGAAAATAATAAAAAATACTAATTTTATTAGTATTTTTAACTGGATCCCGTGGTCAAGCCACGGGATGACACCGAGGGCGTTTTTCGATCCACGCACCAATGCCGCCACGGCATTGTAAGAAAAGAAAGTGATATAATATAAGTTATAAATGTAATATAAACATTTATAAGAGAGTGTTAATACCCTATATAATGATATAGGGTATTAAGCGGGCGTAAGCGACCGTCACGGTATAGTAGGTTTTATACGACCGGAGTCATCAAGGTACTATAGCCCGACTCTCGAGAAGTTTGAATAGTTGGAAGGGATGCGATAAGCACGCCCGATTACAATCCTAAACAATATAAAATCTCGAGGTACATATGATAAAATATCACAAACATATAGGAATTGATATAGGAAAATATAATTTTGTAGTAGGAATAGAGGGCATAAAAGATACAAAAGAATATGAGAATACAAGTTTCGGTATATTTGAATTTATTAATGATAATAAGGATATTTTAGCAAACTCTCTAACTGTAGTTGAAACAACAGGCGGATATGAACTAGAGTTATTGTATAGCTTATGTGAAAGAGGTTATGTAGTACATAGAGCAGATGCAAGAAAGGTAAAGAATTTTATCAGATCATATGGTAATAGTGCAAAAACAGATAAGTTAGATGCTAAAGCATTAGGATTATATGGTAAGGAGCGAGCAGATAAGCTTGAAGTATTTAAGCCTGAATCAAAACAAAATATACAATTATTTCGGTTAGTACAAAGACGGAATGATTTAAAGCAAATGTTAGTTGCCGAAAAGAATAGATTACAACAAGCAAATACAGATAAGTTTGTTAAAAATAGCTGTATAAATATGATAGATGTTTTAAGTAATCAAATTACAGAGATTACTAATCAGGTAGAAGTGATTATATCATCAGATCAGCTGTTAAAAGCAAAGCATGAGATATTGAAAGAGATAAATGGCATTGGTAATATAGTTGCTTTTGAGTTATTAATATTATTACCGGAGTTAGGGAAGTTAACAAGACGGCAGATTGCTTCTCTTGCAGGGCTTGCTCCAAAAGCTAATGATAGTGGTAAATATCAAGGATATAGAAAGGTAGGACATGGTAGAGCAGGAGTCAAGCTATACTATTCCTTGCTGCTATGTCAGCCCGTAATAGCAAGACTTCTGGTTTAAGACTCTTTTATGAGCGACTCATTAACAATGGTAAAAAGAAAATGGTCGCTCTTACCGCTTTAATGCGTAAAATTATTGTCATCGCTAATGCTAAATTAAAATCTCTTCTTTTTAATTTAAAACATAGTTGATGACACCGAGGGCGTTTTTCGATCTACGCAAGCAAGCCTTAAGCGGGAATGACATCGAAGCAACTAGATGACACTAAGGACATTTATAGAATATAGCAGAGATTAAAAAAAAGAGGAGTAAAATTCTTAAATTGAAATCAGGATCTTAATTCATTATTATATTATCATTTATCTTTAATCTTCGTACAAAATGACCAAGAAAAATACTTTACTGCTTATAGACGGATACGGATTTGTTTTCAGAGCCTATTATGCACAACAGCCTTTAACTTCCCCAAAAGGTGAGCCTGTAGGGGCTCTTTACGGCTTTACGTCAATGTTGCTAAAGCTACTTAATGACTTTAAGCCGAAGCATGCAGCAGTAGTGTTTGACAGTGGTGGGAAAAATTTCCGTCATGAAATTTATCCTGAATATAAAGCTAATCGTCCACCACCGCCTGAGGATTTGATTGCACAATTGCCATTAGTACGTGATGTTGCAAGAAATTTAAACTTCCCAATTTTAGAAAAAAATGGCTTTGAAGCTGATGATATCATAGCAACTTTTGCTGCTAAAACTGCTTCTATTGGGGAAGAAGTAGTGGTCATATCTTCTGATAAAGATCTATTGCAATTAATGAATGACAATGTAAAAATATATGACCCGCTAAAAGCCAAATATATTACAGAAGATAATGTTGTTGAAAAATTCGGCGTTACTTCTGATAAATTACGTGAGGTGATGGCTTTAATCGGTGATAAATCTGATAATATCCCTGGTGTGCCGTCAATAGGACCAAAAACCGCAAGCAGCCTTATTACCCAGTTTGGTACAGTTGAGAATATCTTTAATTCCCTAGAGCAAGTTTCAAGCATAAAACAACGTGAGACGCTACAAAACTCAAAAGAAGCTGCTCTAATCTCATGGCAGTTAATTGGACTAGATTATAATGTTGACATGGATTTCAAGCTAGATGCTCTGGAATGGTCGCCACCTGATCATAATAAATTAACAGAGTTTCTACATGAATATGGCTTTAAATCTTTATATAAAAGAGCAGAGAATTTATTTGACATTAAAATTAGTGAACATAAAGAAGTAATAGAAGAAAAAGCCGTAGAGATAAAAGATATCAGTAATAAAGCTGAGCTTGAAGCTTTCGCTGAAAAGGCTAAAAAAGTAGGGATATTTGGAATATATATATTGCAGAATAAAGGAGCTAATATTGCATTTATTTTATCCCTAAAAAATCAAGCTTATATTATTAAAATCTCAAATGAGGCTAATAATCTTTTTACTTATAATTCTAAGGCTGATAATGAATGGTTTACAGATATTATTTTTAATTTACTAACTGACCAGTCAATAAAGAAAATCACTTATTCACTAAAACCTCTGCTGAAATTTTATGCTAGTAGGGCACAGCAAATTACAGCAATCGAAGATTTAGAGTTAATGAATTATGCACTATCCGCAGGTCTGCCGCAAAAAAATCTATTTGAAGCTGTAGAAAAAGAAGCAACAATAGAAGAGGCAGCAAAAATAGTAGTAGGCTTTATCGATCTTTATCAGCAAACTATTTTAGAGCTTAAAGATAACAAGGCTTTTAGAATTTATAAAGAAATCGATTTACCTGTTTGCTTTGTAATAGATAAAATGGAAAAAGCTGGCATAAAGGTAGATGCGAATTATTTAAATCAGTTATCTAGCGAATTTGGAGCAGAAATATTAAAGCTTGAGGAAGAAATTTTTGTTTTAAGTGGCATGAAGTTCAATATTGGTTCACCAAAACAATTAGGTGAAATTTTATTTGAAAAGATGCAATTACCATTCGGTAAAACTTCAGCTAAAGCAAATTCCTATTCAACAGGGGCTGATATACTCGAAAAGCTTAGCGAGCAGGGTTATCCTATTGCGGATTTATTGCTAAGATGGCGTCAACTTACCAAGCTAAAAAATACTTATACTGATAGTCTGCCAAAGCAAATAGATAATATAACTCGTCGGATTCATACCACTTTTTTGCAAACTTCCACTACTACAGGACGGCTTAGCTCACAAGAGCCTAATTTGCAAAATGTACCTATTAGATCAGGGGAGGGGAATAAAATCAGGCAAGCTTTTGTTGCAGAGCAAGGCTATAAATTAATATCAGCGGATTACTCGCAAATAGAGCTTAGAATATTAAGCCATATTGCGGATATAAAGGCTTTAAAACAAGCATTTATTAATAAAGATGATATCCATACCCAAACTGCTTGCCAGATCTTCAATTTACAAAAAGAGGAGTTAACTAGCGAACATAGACGTAAAGCAAAAGCTATAAATTTTGGTATTATTTACGGAATAAGTGCTTTCGGGCTTGCAAAGCAGCTAAATGTTAGTAATACCGAAGCTGCCGAATATATCAAAAAATATTTTGCTGAATATAAGGGCGTGCAGGAATATATGGAAGCGACTAAAAGCTTTGCTCAAGCAAATGGATATGTTACTGATTTCTTCGGACGTAAATGTTTTGTGCCGCTAATTAATGATAAAAGACTCAAGCAATTTGCCGAGCGTGCCGCTATTAATGCCCCGATTCAAGGGACTAATGCCGATATAATCAAAATAGCGATGACCCTACTTGATAGAGAAATAGAGAAGCGTAAACTCAAAACTAGGTTAGTGTTGCAAATTCACGATGAGTTACTATTTGAAGCACCAATAGATGAAATAGAAACGATAATGCCTATTATCAAACAAATTATGGAAAATTCTACCAATATGGATGTACCAATTATTACCGAAATTAGAGCTGGTAATAATTGGATGGAAATACATTAGATATAGTACAGGACAATCTCAGGGAGATTGTATTAACTCATGAGATTGTCACGCTCTTTACAGTCGAGTAGCTCATGACACTAAACTATAAATCTCTTCCAATTATATCTACATTCTCTTCATGATTATGATCGTTAACAACTAAATCAGTGAAAGAAGAGACTTCAAGATTTTTAGAAATTTCTATTTTATGATTATCAGCTATTTCTATTTTTTCTAAACTTGCTTTAAAATCTTCAAATTTAAAACCCTTACGTTTATAGTGAATATAAGATTTTTTACTTGTTAAGGTTTGTATTATTTCTAAGCTTAAATCCTTAAGCTCGTTAAATGTAAAATACTTGCTTCTATAACACATAAGTGCCATATCTGATGTTAGAGCTTTCATTTTGTTTTCATCTATGTTTTTAAGATCATCAAATGTACAATGTTTTCCTTTAAGGATTTTGCTACATGTAATTCTAGTATTATAAATAGCTTGCATTTTTTCTACATCTAGTTCGACAAAATCTTTAAATTTTATAATATCGTAGTAGCTTGTCATTGAAATTGCTATTTCTAATTTATCTAAGTTTAAATCTTTTAGATCGTTAAAATTGTAATACCCTAGTTGACATGTTGTAACTGTTGATGGACTTGTTAAAATTGGTATTTTTTCTATATTTATATCTTTAAGGTCGTTAAATGTGCAATGTTGCTTTTCATAAGCCTCAACAGAATCCTTTAAAGTTAATAATTTTATTTTTTCTAAACTCAAATCCTTAAGGTCGTTAAATGTGAAATATTTATTGTCATAACCTTTTACTACAAAAGAATTTTTAAGAGCTTTTATTTTATCTGAACTTAAATCTTTTAACTCACTAAATGTACAATACTTTTGCAAAAGCATTTTATATTCAAATAAATCGTCACAAATATTTTTTATTCTTTTTATATCTAATTCGACAAACTCTTTAAATTTGAAATAATTGCTTTCATAACATTCAATTATGTTTGTTGAAGTTGCTATTGTTAATTTATCTAGGTCTAAAATTTTGAGATCTTCAAAAGTAAAATATTTCTTTTCATAACCCCACTTCGTGTAAATTGAAGTTAGTAATTCTACTTTTTTGCTATCTAAATCTTTAAGATCTTTAAAGGTAAAATATTGGTCTCGATAACTGTTCTGTATGCGAGTTGAAGTTAACAATTCTATTTTTTTGTTATCTAAATCTTTAAGATCTTCAAAAGTAAAATATTGGTCTCGATAACCGTTCTGTATGCAAGTTGAAGTTAATAATTCTATTTTTTTGTTATCTAAATCTTTAAGATCTTCAAAAGTAAAATATTGTTGTTTATAACATTCTATTACATTACATGAAGTTATATTATTTATTCTTTCTGTGCCTAAATCCTTTAGATCATGAGGCATAAAATATTTTTTATTATAATATTCTAAAAAGCCCCCAAGTTGCTTTATTACATCAGCTTCTAAATTTAAAAATTCTTTAAAATAGTCATAATTAAATTTTTTTAAATCAGAACTAATAGCTAATACATTTAATAATTTTAGTAACTTGTGACTAATGTTATTAAGAAGATCATTAAAATTTGGCTCATTTTCTATTAAATTTAATAAGGCTTTAGCTATATCAATTCTATTTAATTCAAACTCAAATTCTGTTTTTGCTACGTAACCATTAATTTTATTTTCTAATTCTGTTAATTCAGGTTTTTGATAGATTAAAGCTTGGTCTGTAGCATCGCCATAATCATAACCTTCTAATATAGTTTCAGGGAATTCAGTTTCTATTTCTTTAAATTTTTCAGGAGTTTTGCCGCCAAGACCAACAGTAACTCTGTTGATGTTTGTGGTATTGCAAACTTGTTTTGCGAATTCTTTTAGTAAAGGTACAATTACTTTATCATCATTTAATGATTTTGCTTCTTCTTCATCTTCAATCTCATCTTCATCTTCAATTTCATCTTCATCATTCTCCTCCTCATCATCCTCCTCGTCTTCCTTCTCATTACGTAAATTTTCCCATGAATCTAAAACAAGGTTACCTAACTTACTAAGCCAAGCATATGCTTGACCAACTATATCAAAATTTTGATAATCAATTTTTCCATCTGAGGTAAATATTTCTGCATTTGGTTTAGCTGAGTTCTTACTTTTTAGTAAAACATAAAAACCATTATTTTCTCTAGTAATCCCATCGATTACACATCTTTCACTATGCCCCCCAATAGATTGACAGTCTTGAACAATATGACCTAGAATATAAGCTCTAGGATCATTAATTGGTAATTTAACTAGATGATAACCTTTTAATGATGTGCTACTATCAAGCTTGCAATCCAGATCTTTCCCATGAATTGTAATATCTGGTAAATTGTCAAAGCTCTTTTTTTGTCTTTCTATTTCTAAGCATTGGTTAAAATCTTCTTCAGATAATTTATATTTAAGTGCCAATTTAGCTAGTTCAGGATATTCGTCAGCTCTTTCATAGGTTAATTGAGTTTGAAGAAATATTGCATCTTGTAAATTTTCTGGTGCTAAATGTATACCGGTATCCCCTGCTTTTTTTTCTTCAATTTCGTCAGATACTGCAAATAACTTCATTGCCTCTTTGCCGTGTTTACTAATTAACCCTTGCCACTTTTTTAAAGTAACATGTTCCTTATTTTCAGGTAGAGAAAATCTTGCAAATGTATCGTGCAATGGCTTTTTAGCTTTTAAGAATCCGTTATCACTTAGAAAGCTTTGTAATTTAGCTAAAATATCTTGATTTTGAGCTATTTCTCCTCCTAAACAGACTGTTATGTCATATGCATGTTTATAAGCTAAATTGTCATCTATTGTATTATTTTCCTCGATATAATCAGCTACTAATTTGCTTAATTTAAATGATTTAATATATTGTTCTTTAGCTATATTATGCTTTAATATTTTTAGTGCGGTTTGTGATTGAGGGCTATCTAGAAAAGTTTGAAGTTTTTCTGTTTCCTGCTCTAGTTTTTGCACTGTAGAAGAATTACTGTTTTTTTTAGCGTTTGCTAATTCTTTATTTTTTATTTCTAACTTAGAATAGTTTTTCTTAACTGTATTAATTTGAGCTTGTGAGATAGATTTTTTTGCTTCTTCTAAGTGTTTAAAGCTTGAAAAGCCAAAAAAAGGACTAATTTCTGAATTGTAGAATTGATTGATAATCTCTTCATCGCTTATTATTTTAGGTAATGTATTAAACTCTGTAAGTAAGCTAGAAAGTATATTATTATAAGTATTTGCATATGCTAAAATATTTTTAGCTTTTTCCGGTTCAAATTGATCACTTATCTTTTTTATTGCTATTTTTAATTCTGATTCTTTATTACTAAATAAAATTGTATTTAATGACTTAAGATCTAACATAAAATTCCCCTTGTAAAATTATTCACAATAAAAACTTAGTCAAGTAATAGTTAAAATATTAAGCTTTTATTTGCAAAGTAAAAAGCATTATACATTAAATCTTAAGATTTGTCAAATAATTAAGAAATAATTAAGGTTTTAAAAGAGAGGTAAAAAACGTCATTGTGAGAAGAAACTATTGTTGTTGTGTGTGTTATTTTCCTCTGTCATCCCGTGCGGGCATTGTTGCGTGGATCGAGAGTCGTCATTGCGAGGAAATTACGCAGTAATTGACGAAGCAAGGAAGTAAAAAAATGCTAACTTTATAATATTTTTTATTATTTTTTTCTGGATTGCCACGCTCCTTGCAGTCGCGTAGCTCATGACGATTTGATATCCACGCAACAATACCTCCAGTGCGGGATGACAACTGAAAAACTGATCTACGCAACAATACTTATCCGTGCTTAATTTTAGCTTGTGCGGCGGCGATTCGTGCGATCGGAATACGATAAGGGGAGCAGGAAACATAATCCAGATTCATTTTGTGAAAAAATTCTATAGAAGCAGGGTGTCCAGCATGCTCGCCACAAGCACCCAGCTTTAAGCTAGGGTTGCTGCTTTTTCCTCGTTTTATAGCAATCTCAATTAATTCTCCTACTCCTTCTTCATCTAGCGTAGTAAATGGATCGGACTCAAAAATTCTTTCTTCTAAATAATAAGGTAAGAAAGAGGCTATATCATCTCTAGAAATTCCATATGTAGTTTGTGTTAAATCATTAGTACCAAAGCTAAAATAATCAACTTCTTCAGCTATCTTTTTACTGTTAAGTGCCGCTCTTGGTAGCTCAATCATTGTACCTAAACTAAAAGAAAATTTATGCTCATAACGCTCTTCTAGCTCATGGATCATTTCATAAATATCACCTTTAAGCTTCTTGATTTCGTTAACATTACTAATTAAAGGAATCATTAATTCTAATTTGCATTCAATATTTTCTTCTTTATGGAGCTCAAAAATAGCTGTAAAGATTGCTTCAACTTGCATCTGATAAATTTCTGGTGAGCAGATACCAAGTCTACAACCTCGATGACCAAGCATAGGGTTTACCTCATGCATAGCGTGCAGACGTTGATTAATCATTGATAAGGGCAAGTTTAAACTACTTGCTAGATTTTTCTTATCTTCTTCAGTAGTAGGTAAAAACTCATGCAATGGTGGATCAAGTAATCTAATATTTACCGGTTTATCGCCCATCACTCTAAATAGAGCCTTAAAATCTTGTGTTTGAAGAGGGAGTAATTTCTGCACTGCAAGCTTTCTTCTATCTATATCAGGGGCAATAATCATTTCCCGTACCAGAGGAATTTTGTTTTTATCAAAGAACATATGTTCACTACGACATAAACCGATACCTTTAGCACCAAATTTTACCGATACTAAAGCATCACTTACTGTTTCGGCATTGGTACGAATTTTTAGTTTACTTGTCTCATCTGCCCATTCTAAAATTAGTTTTGATTCTTCACTAAAAGTAGGTTGAATTAATGGCACTGCCCCTAAAAAAACTTTACCTGTGCCGCCGTCAATCGTGATAATATCATCTTGTTTAAGTATCAGATCCCCAGCTATTAATGTTTGTTTTTTCTCATCTATTACTAAATTATTAGTTCCGCAAACACAGGGCTTGCCCATACCTCTTGCTACTACCGCTGCGTGTGAAGTCATACCGCCTCGTATTGTTAAAATACCTGAGGAAACATGCATGCCATTAATATCTTCGGGGCTAGTATCGTGCCTAACTAAAATCACTTTATGGTGATGTGATAGTTTTTCAGCATCATAAGGTGAAAATACGATAATACCAGTTGCGGCACCTGGGGAGGCAGGTAATCCATCTGCAATAGATGTAAGACCTTTGCTATAATCTATACGAGTGTGCAGTAATTGGTTTAACGACTCAGGATCGATTCGCATTAAAGCCTGTTCTTTAGAGATCAGCTTTTCTTCCACCATTTGTACAGCAATTTTTATAGCAGCAATGGCAGTTCTTTTAGCTGTACGAGTTTGTAGTATATAAAGCTTGCTGTTTTCTATAGTAAACTCTATATCTTGCATATCTAGATAATGCTTTTCTAATGTTTCAGAAATTTTTGATAATTCATCAAACACTTTCGGCATTGTTGCTTTCATGGAATTTGAATCATCAGAAATAATAGGCAAAGGTGTTCTAGTGCCTGATACTATATCTTCCCCTTGAGCATTTATCAAAAATTCACCAAAAAGCTTTTTTTCACCTGTAGAGGGTGATCTAGTAAAAATAACTCCTGTTGCTGAAGTTTTGCTTAAATTACCAAAAACCATAGATTGGATATTTATAGCCGTGCCAGAGCTTTCGGAAATATTATTGATTTTTCTATATATGACTGCTCTGTTACTCATCCAAGAATTAAGTACCGCTTTAATTGCCGATTCTAACTGTTCGTAAGGATCAGTTATTAACTTTTCTGCATATTTTACATGTAATTTTTTGAAGTCCTCAATGATCTTTTCTAATAATTGTGGTGTAACATCGCTATCTCTATAAATATCGGCTTGAATCTTATGTCTTTCATAAATTTGTTCAAATAAATCACTTGGTATGGATAAAACAGTTGCTCCATACATTTCTAGAAATCTTTTATAGCTATCAAGAGCAAATCTTTTGTCCTTGCATACTTCTCCAAGAGCTGCACAAACTTCATCGTTCATTCCAAGGTTAAGTATGGTGTCCATCATACCAGGCATTGAAACAATAGAGCCTGATCTTACCGATAATAATAAAGGATTTTTGGTGCTTCCAAAAACTTTGCCAGTGGTGGCTTCAAGTTTTTCTACAGCTGTTCTTAGTTCATTTCTAAAATTTTTAGGAAAGCTATTATCATGAGTATAAAAATAGTTACAAAGTTCAGTAGTGATAGTAAAGCCGTCAGGTATAGGTAATTTTAAGTTAGACATTTCAGCAAGCCCAGCTCCTTTATTACCAAGTATATCTTTCATACTAGCGTTTCCATCGCTACCGTTACTACCAAAATAGTAAATTAATTTTTTCATATATATATAAAATTTGCTAATAATTATTGATGGTATTTGGAACTTAAACCCTATTTATACATTATGCTAATAATAGTGGCAACGTTAAATTATTGTTAATAGTAAATATTGACTAATTTGTGAAAATTTAGCATAATCTAAATAGGTCGTGTAGTTGCGTGATTTTTAAAAAATTACGAGGAAAGTCCGGACTCTATAGAGGTATGGTGCCGGGTAACGCCCGGCGGAGTAATATTACTTTAGGGAAAGTGCCGCAGAAAATAAACCGCCATAATATATTTTATATTACGGTAAGGGTGAAAAGGTGTGGTAAGAGCACACCGGTAAGTTGGTAACAAGTTACGCATGGTAAACCCCACCAAGAGCAAAATCAAATAGGTGTTACAGAGCTTTTATAAGCTCCCGGGTATCTCTAACCGGTTTGTAATGCGGGTAGATTGCTTGAGGTAAACGATAACGTTTATCCTAGATAAATAACTACAACGAGCTATTTATAGTTCGTACAGAATCCGGCTTATAGACCTTATTTTGTCATCTTGTGGCTTGTCCACGGGATCCAGTTAAAAATTATGAAATAATTTTTTCGCTATATTAAAAGCTCAATTTATCTCGCTTTATGCTGGATCCCGTGGTCAAGCCACGGGATGACACTAAGAACATAAATATATATGTTAAACCCATAATGAAGAAATTATATCATTATCCTATCTGTCCCATCTCAAGACAAGCTCGTGTCTTTTTAAAAGAATTAGATATACAATTTACTACAATTAAAGAAGATTATTGGCAGTTTAATAAAGAATTTCTAAAAATAAACCCTGCCGGAACATTGCCTGTTTTAGAGGAACAATATGGTTTATCGGTAGTTGGTATTTATCCTTTGGTAGAATATCTTCATAGCAAATATCCAAATTTTAATTTTTTAGATGAGGATGTAGATGTTTGTTGTGAAATCAGGCGATTATTCTTTTGGTTTAATGATAAATTTTATCGTGAAGTTACTAAAATTATCATCGATGAAAAAGTTATAAGATCAATCGCTAAAATGAGCAGTCCAAGAACTGAATTTTTACGTGCTGCAAAAAATAACCTAAATTATCACCTAGAATATATGACTAGCTTACTTGAGAAAAGAAGTTATATAGTTTTAGACTCGCTAACTATTGCTGATATTGCAGCAGCTTGTCATTTATCCGTACTTGATTATTTTAGTGAAATTTATTGGGATAAATGGACTGTTATTAAACATTGGTATTCGCTAATTAAATCAAGACCTGCTTTTAGATTATTATTGCAAGATAGAATCCCAGGCTTTACTCCACCAAGCTATTATACAGATTTAGATTTCTAAAAGCTCATACCAGCTATAAAAATACAGTATTATGGATAATAAGAAAAAACAAGAAAAGGAACTGAATGCAGAATCCCTCAAAATATTAGAAGAATCAGTTAATGGCTTAAACATAAATGAATATTCTTCTTATCAAGAAATGTATAAAAAGCTTGATTTAGATTCTGTGGAAGAAAACTAAAATAATTATTTTAGTTTATTGACAACGAGCCCATATCATTCTATTTAGTTACTTACTTAAAAATAAAATATGAGGTAGCTTATGCAACTTAGTACAATCTCTTTCCCGACAGTTAAACAAAGAACTCTTGAAGTATTTTTAGGAGTAGCATTACTTGCGATTTGTTCGCAAATAATAATACCTATGAAGCCGATATTTATTTCATTGCAAACTGTTGCAGTTATGTTTATCGGGCTTACATATAATAAGACCACTGCCCCTTTAACGATATTATCTTATATAACTCTTGGAGTAGTAGGAATGCCTATATTTGGAGAATTTTCCAGTGGCTTACGAATATTATTCGGTCCTACAGCTGGATATTTAGCAGGCTTTATAATTGTTGTATACGTTATGGCAAGCTTAAAAGATAAAATTTTTATTAATAATAAGCTATTAAATCAAATATCATTATGTTTAATCGGTAATATAATTATTATGAGCTTAGGTTGGATGTGGCTTGCTAAAATGATAGGAGCAAGTGGTGCATTTTATGGTGGTGTATTACCCTTTATAATACCTGGTATAATTAAATCAGCTTTATTAATTGGGCTTATTAACATAGTAAAACCAAAAGCCAAATATACTAGTTGAACTTGAAAAATTAGCTGTTATATGTCATTCCCGCAAAGGCTTGCTTGCGTGGATCATTCTCCCCCTGTTCATCCCGTGGCTTGTCTGGCGTTGCTGCATGGATATTAAATCGTCATTGCGAGGAGCGTAGCGACGTGGCAATCCAGAAAAAATAACAAAAAATGCTAATTTATAGCATTTTTTAACTAGATTGCTTCGTCAATTACTTGGTAATTTCCTTAGCTCAGACGGAAAAACCAATCCATGCAACAATAAGATTTTTTTAAATCTTTTTCTATCTTGAGCTTTTAAAGTCTTATATAACTCTATTATTCATACAAAGAAATCAACAAAAATGTTCATGCCGCATTTTCCAGTACCAAAACCAAACTGGAAAAATCAAATTAAATATGATTTAGAAAATATAAACAGTCTTTTAAAGGCTTTAGGCGATCCTCACTTAAGGCTTCCTCCTGTAATACATATAGCAGGTACGAACGGCAAAGGCTCAAGTAGTGCGATGCTTAAAAGCATTTTTACGCAAGCTGGTTATAAAGTACATTGCTATACTTCTCCGCATTTATTAGAGTTTAATGAGCGAATTATAGTAGCTGGTGAGAAAATCTCAGATAATGAATTATGGCAAGTTTGTGAACATGTAAGGGTAGTAAGTGAGAAATTTAATATTGAACCTAGTTTTTTTGAAGGAACGACAGCCGCAGCTTTTCTAGCATTTGCCAATAATAAAGCTGATATATTAATTTTAGAAACAGGACTCGGCGGTAGATTTGATGCAACAAATGTAATAGATCAGCCGTTAATTACGTTAATTACCCCTATTTCATATGATCATATGCATGTGCTAGGATCAACCTTGCAGCTAATAGCTTTTGAAAAAGCTGGCATTATGAAGCAGGACACGCCTTGTGTTATAAGCGTACAAGTTCCCGAAGTTCATGAAATATTATTTGCAAAAGCAGAAAATTTAGCAGCCCCCACCTTTTGTTATGAATATGATTTTGGTATACAAAAAACGGATAATGGGTTTATTTACTCCTCACAAAATTTTACCTATGAATTTCCTGCTCCCTCTTTAGTTGGTGATCATCAGTTGATCAATGCAGCAAGCGTTATTGCACTAATAAGTCTTATTAATAAACAATTTAATATCAATAATGAAGCTATTGCTAAAGGTCTACAAAATACTGTTTGGTCTGCTAGAATCGAGAAAATTAACCCGCAAAAATATTCTAAATTAATAGGTGATGACGTACAAATTTGGGTGGATGGAGCACATAATAATAGTGGTGCACAAGTTTTAACAGCGTGGATTCGTGATAATTTAAAATCACCGATATATTTGATACTCGGTATGACTAAAAACCGCAATATAGAAGAGTTTTGTGCTTACTTCAAAGGTTTGATAACTAAAGGTTATGGTATTAAAGTTTTATCTGAAACATTAAGCTATAATGCTGAGATAATAGCCTTAGAGGCAAGTAAAACCGGTATTGATTTTACCTCTAGTGAAAGCCTTGAAGAAGCAATTATGGACATAAAAAAAATAAATGGCGATAATAAAGCAAATATCATAATAACCGGATCGCTTTTCTTAGCGGCTGATTTTTACAAGCTACTGCAATCACTTATTTGACTTTCAACTTTTGAAGTATCTTAACTTTAGTATTTCTCTACACCAATCCATTAAATAAGACTTACAAAATAAAATGATTATTGCACATAGCATTAATTTATGTTACTATTAACTTAAGGTCGTTAACTGCGTAGCGGGTAACGACCGCTATCAACGCTGGTTATTTAGGTAAAACTACTAATCCATACCCATCATGAATTCCCTTATCATTTTTTCTGAATTTTTGTTTAATAATTTGAAAATCTTCCTGAACCTTTTTACCTATTATATAACGTCCTACAGGTGATACTACTAAATCTGCCAATTGTAATCCTGCAATATTATTTTTTTTATTCTCTAACTTGAAATCACAAATACGTTTTTTTAAATACTTTGCTTTAAAATGTCTTGTACCCTGTATTTTTAAATTTTCCCAAGCTATTTTTAATTGATTATCTAAAACAATATTACGACTTTCAGCAACTACTACGCCTTGATTCCCTTTTGATAATTCATAACCAAAACGTTCTAATAATATATTCAAACTCAAAATATATGGATCAAGTGCAGCAAGGCCATAACTATCTAAATGCTTATTTTTATGAATTACACAAGCAACTACTTTATATTGCAGCCTATTCATTAAGTTATTCAATTCTTGATAAAAAACTCTCTAAAATCTTTATCTTTGAGACATAAAAATTTGTTTTTATTACGGCATATTTCTGCAGTATGCAATATGATATCTGTAGTACCAAAAACTTTTTGCTTAAATTTATTCATTTCATATATTAATTCATTATCAGCATAATTTTTTTCTATAATTACACCTCCAAGTACAAAAATAGGGTACGAAGGGTCAATCTTTGTAAGATTGTGATCACCTGACTCATCAATAAATAATATATGCATTAATTACTACCTTATAAACCAAAAAAGTTATTACATGTTATTCACCTATTAGCTATAAATTCTACTTTATTTTTACCCTTAAGTTTATATAAATTGTCTATATTTACAACTTGGCAGTAGTTTTGTAAAGCTAATTTTCATCTATGATGAGAATGATTTTGTGTTAAATATAAAAGTCTTAAAAAGTAATGAAAATTATTCTGGTCTTAATAAAATCAATTACTTTAAAAAGCTAATTAATGGGGAGTGATTAAGAAGTGGTGGCCATGGTCGGAATCGAACCAACGACACAAGGATTTTCAGTCCTTTGCTCTACCAACTGAGCTACATGGCCAAATATACTCGTTTTATTTGAAAAATTGGCTACGTCATCTTATAAGTACTGCGGTACTCACGTATTAAGTATACGTTCCGTTTCTCGTCTTATAGATTCCTTGCTCTTTTCCAAATAAAACTTCGTCTATATTCATTTTACCTAGGGATGTAATCTAATCCTTATAATAGATTAATTGGCTTTTGTCTATTCTTAATTTACTAGTATTAGACAAAAATAAGAAATTATAGTATAATATACCGCAAATACTTCAAAAGTTGGTAGGTCAAATAAGCGGTGAGTCTGCGGAACGTAGATAAACTACGTGAGCAAAGACGAATCCCGAAATTTGGCTTATACGAAGATCAACTTCAAAAAGAGCAAGAAGTTCATAAGACGAGGAACGGCAGTAGTTACTTAATACGTGGCTACCTGCGTACTTATAGAACATTGTCACCAATTTTTGAAGTTCTATCTTAGTATTTACCAAATCTTGAAGTATTAAAGGTATACATAATTATTTATACAGCATTTTTTATGATAAAAATTGGTAATATTGAACTTTCTTCAAACATAATCCTTGCTCCGATGTCGGGTGTGACGGATTTGGAATTTAGAAGATTAGTGAAAAGATTTGGAGCGGGGCTTGTGGTGTCGGAAATGATTGCAAGCAGAGCAATGATTGTAGAATCTAGGCAATCACTGCAAAAATGTTCTATTATGCAAGACGATGCAACAAGTGCATGCGTGCAGCTTGCCGGTTGTGAGCCGAACGTTATAGCTGAAGCTGCTAAGATGAACGAGGATATGGGAGCAAAGATTATTGACCTGAATTTTGGCTGTCCGGCGAAAAAAGTTGTAAACGGCTATTCAGGTTCGGCTTTGATGAGGGATGAGGGGCTTGCAGCTAAAATTTTTGAAGCGGCGGTTAAAGCAGTAAAAATTCCTGTAACCGTTAAAATGCGTATGGGCTGGGATGATCAAACAAAAAACGCTCCAACTCTAGCTAAAATTGCAGAAAGATCAGGAATTCAAATGGTGACAGTTCACGGCAGAACCAGATGCCAATTTTATTCAGGTAATGCCGATTGGGAGTTTATCAAAAACGTTAAAGAGGCAGTAAAAATTCCGGTTATAGCTAACGGCGATATCACTAATTTTGCCAAAGCTAAAGAAGCATTAGAGAAATCCAGTGCGGACGGGGTTATGGTCGGTAGAGGGGCATATGGCAAACCTTGGCTTATTTCACAAATTGACCACTACCTTAAAACAGGCGAGGAAAAACCGGCACCATCTATAGAGAGTCAGCTAGATATAGTGCTTGAGCATTATCAGGCTATCGTCGATTATTATGGCGAATCTGCAGGCGTACCTATCGCTCGTAAACATATGGGGTGGTATAGTAGCGGGCTGCCCAACTCGGCAGAATTTAGAGGAGCTGTTAATTTAATGAATGATCCAATAGCGGTAAAAGATAAGATTGTGGAGTTTTATACAAGCGTTATAAATAGAGAGTAATGAGAAAAGTTTTAAGTTTTATTTTTATAATATTGTTTTTTAATTCGAGCTATGCAAATGAAAAAATAGTTGACTATAAATCGGTCTTTTTGCCTGTAATTACTAGTGATAAAGAAACAAAAATTGCTATACGTTCGTACTTAACTAATTCTAAAAAATATTTTGTTTTAGTCGATCCGAATTCCTTTAAAACTGCTCTAATTCCGCAAGACCAAGTGGAGTTACCTAGCAATGAAGCAGAAAAACAAAATCTGCTAAAAAAATTAGGTAATACTCCTTATATCAAAGCTTTAAATAAATATACGAAGCCGCCTTATGTGCAGCAAAATTATGGTGCTACTCATTCAATGTATGAGGTAAAAGGACAATTTCTTACGATTGATATGTGCCCCTCTTCTAAAAGCTTTGAGGAGGAATTTTTTAACAAGCTTGTTGAGCTATCTGTTAAGCTAAATAAACCTATGCCAATTGCTATATGCGTTTCAGGTTTATGGATTAACAAACATGAGAAAGAATTTTTATGGTTAGTGCAGCAACAAGAAAAAGGCTATTTACAAATTACTTGGGTTAACCATTCATTTAGCCACCCTTATTTCAAGGATAAACCTCTTGAGAATAATTTTCTTCTTTCTAATAAAGAGAATTTTGAAAGAGAGGTTCTTGAAGCAGGGAAAGTATTAGTTAGCCATAATATTGCTCCGTCACCTTTCTTTCGTTTTCCTGGTTTAGTTTCAGATCAAACATTAATAGAAAAGCTAAAAGATTTTGGATTTATTCCGCTCGGAAGCGATGCTTGGCTTGCAAAAGGTGAAAAAGTTCAAGATGGTTCTTTTATCTTAGTGCATGGTAACAGCAACGAAAAAGCCGGAATAAAATTAATCATGCCAATGTTACCAAGTCTCAAATTATTACCTCTTGAAAAGGCATTTCTCTTGGCGAACTAAAAAGATTAGAGTTGTCCGCATAGGTCAGAAAGCACGTTCGGTGTCATGCCGTGTCGGCATTGCCTGCGTGGATCGAAAAACGTCCTAAGGTAGTCATCTAGTTGCTTGGGAACTAGATCTAGTTAAAAATATCAATAAATGTTGATATTTTTAGTTGTTTTTTTGGACCCCGTGGTCAAGCCATGGGGGCATTGTTGCGTGGGTCAGTTTTTCTGTCATTGCGAGGAAATTACAAAGTAATTGACGAAGCAAGGAAGTATAAAAAATGTTAATTTATAGCATTTTCTATTATTTTCTCTGGATTGCCACGCTCATTTCATTCGCTCGCAATGACAACTCTCGATCCACGCAATAATGCCCCCACGGTATGACATCGAGGATGTTCTTCGATCTACGCAACAACGCCATGCAGGAATGACATTGGAGCTATATAGTCTCGCTGGTTTCTCCTAAGAATGTCATAGTTTCCTCTAACTCATTACTTGTATTGCTACTACGCATACCAGAATCGGAGGATGTATAAATATTACTAAATGCGAATATTTTATTTAAATCAGTTACATGACCAATATACAAATGTTGTTGACTATTATCATCAATATTAACATTGCTTTCTTCTAATGCTCTTAATGATTTTATCACTCCTTCTATTTCTTTTACTTTTTGCACGACTTTAATGTATGGTGTAGTATTAGCTTCATTAAATGAGTTACATAAAGCACTTAACTGTTTATAGAATTGTGTTATTTTTAGAATTAATTGTGGGTAATTTATATCTTCTATTGGTGTCTCTTCATCTAGTTGTAAGTAATATTAAGATGATTTTTAATATCCCAACCCTTATCAATAGGTGACTCTGTAGTCGTTGTAGTTGTGGTGGTGGTAGGTATCAAGCTTATTAAATAATCTTTAAATTGTTGAAGTGCATTATTAGCTGTTTCAGGGCTACAATCTTCTAAACCTAAGATAGTTTCATTACCTAAAGAAAATCTATTATCTACTACTTCATAAAGCTGATCTAAAACAGTGGCTGTATCATTTTGAGAAACAGTTGCAGCTTGATTTAAAATAACATGATTTTGACCATCTTTATTAATAAGACCCGCTATTTCATGTATTGCATTTCTATTACCACAATTCTTAAATACTGTTGTTAAACTTGCTCCTTCTTGCTTACTATCCTTATAAATCTGCGGTAAATCACATGATAAAATATTAGCGGAATAACCTTCTCTGAATTCTCCATCATCATTTGTTGTATAAACAGATAGAAATGTTTTGCTGGCTATTTGAGAAATTGCATATTTCATATTATTACCTAAATTACTGGTAATTTCGGTTAAACCTACAGGCATAACACATTTAAAAACTTTGGGTGTGTACATTTTAGGTGTGTACATAATTTAATTCTCCAATTTAAGTTAAAAACCATAAAATACGGTCCTTTACTAAAGGATATTAATATGTAAGTCAAGAAAAAGTTAAAATAATTTAATGCTAAAAACACTTGAAAGTAATTTTATTAGTTTTAATATTCTACCAAATACAGTATGCTTATATATGATATAAGTCTTTTTGGTTGTTCGTACAAAAAGCTATTCTCTTATATTTTTTCTAGAGACTAATAATAAAACAGGAGAAAAATAACATGACTTATTGTGATAAATCTAATCAAACTTCCTATCCTTTTGTGCTCCCTAATTTACCTTATGAAAAAGAAAGTTTTAAACCACATTTTACTGCTGAAACTTTTGAATATCATCATGGTAAACATCATAATGCTTACGTGCAGAATTTAAATAATTTGCTAAAAGATAAAGAAGAACTACAAAAAAAGAATTTAGAAGAAATTATAGACTGGTCATCGCAAAATCAAAATATTGCAATTTTTAATAATGCTGCACAGGTTTGGAATCATACATTTTTTTGGCATTCAATAAAGCCGAATGGTGGAGGAAAGCCAAGTGGTAAGATATTAAAGCAAATTAATGAGGATTTTGGTAGTTTTGAAGAGTTTTGTGAACAGTTTAAAGCAGAAGCAACGGGGCAGTTCGGGAGTGGCTGGGCTTGGCTTGTATATCATAATAATAGATTACAAATTGTAAAAACTGCAAATGCTGGTACACCTATAGCAAATGGTATGCAACCGCTTCTTGCATGTGATGTTTGGGAGCATGCTTATTATATTGATTATCGTAACAAACGTCCTGATTACGTTGACATTTTTATTAAGCATATGATCAATTGGGAATTTGTAGAAAATAATTTAACTAAATGAATATAAATTATGGCAGAAATAGAAAACTTTAAAAAAAATCGAAATTTTATTAAACCTATTGTTGATTTAAAGGAAGTTCAAGAAGAGCAAGTCAAATATATAGATGATCTAAAAGAAGTTCAAGAAACTCCAATTAGAAATATAGAAGATTCTAAAGAAGCTCTTATAGAATATGTAGCTTTTAGCGGTGGTGGGGCTAAAGGGGCTATATATTCAGGTGCTTATGCTGCACTAAAAAAAGCCGATCTTTTAGATAATGTAAAAGCTGTTGCAGGCTCATCAGCCGGTGCTATAACTGCCGCAATAGTGGCATTTGGTACACCAGCTGAGCGATTTGAAGAAATATCTAAAACTACTAATTTACAAGATTTACTAGGACAAAAAGGGTTTTCTGCTGGCGTTCTACAGTTAAATAAAGATGGTAAACCTTTATATAATTTGCTTGATAAAACTATAAAAGATAATGTAGGCGATTTTTTACAAAGACCAGATATTGTAAATGTCAAAGATAATAAAGCTTTAGATGAGTTAAGAGAAAGGCATAAAAGCGGCGGTAAAATATATTTTAGGGATTTAGCATTACTTCGCAAATATGATCCTACTAACTATAAAGATTTAGTGGTTACAGCTGTTGAGAAAGATGCAGGTGTGCTAACTATTTTTAGCAGCCTTGATACGCCTGATGTTGAAGTTGCTTTAGCATGCCGTGCTTCTGCTTCTATCCCCCTTGTTTTTGAGCCAGTAGAAATTAATGGCAAAAAATATGTTGATGGTGGTTATTTGGATAACGTACCGACAAAATATTTTAAAGATAATGAACCAGAATTTGACGTAAAAGAAATAACGAATGATACAGATGAGATTATATTAGCTAAAAAGCAAGGGAGAACTCTTTCTATGGCTTTTGGTGTTGGCATGGAAGCGGATGCAAATATTGCGATATATAGTGCTGGAGAATTTAAAAGTCCAGGTGAAATTGTAAAATTTTTAGTTGACGTATTATTTAAAATGATTGCAAAAATAGGTGGAAAATTTAAATATACCGACACTCTAAAAGAAACAAATGAGCAGCTACGTGAAAATGCTTTAAATACTGTTGTTTTAGATACCCAAGGAATTGATACTCTTGATTTTAAAGATGCCCAAAAATATGCTAATTACCTACATATTAAAGGATATTGCCAAACTATGGAATATGCTAATAATCATGGGCTTGCTAAAGAAAAAGATAAAACGCTTGAACATCAGAAATTTCTATTAAATGTTTATGAAGTTTATGACAACAAGAATTTAAATAAAACCTTTGGAACTAAATTATTAGAAATGTTTATTCCGTCAAAGGAAAATAATGATTCTAAATGGCAACAAGGAGTTGTTGAAAACCATGATGATAAAGCAAAAATACTATTATCATTTTGCAATGTTAATGCTTTAACTAAAGAAAACCTACAACCACTTCTTACAGAATATGTAATAGCAGCTGCAACTAGCCGTAATGGTACATTAAAAGACAATACAAATTCAGTAAAAGCTTTATTCCATGTATTGAATGATCCAAGTGCTTCTAATGAAGTAAAAGAAAGTTTTATAGAAGTGTTTGCTATAGATAAAAGCAAAGATACAAGATTTAATAAAACTAAAACTTATGATGAAAATATTGCTAAGTTCAAATTTACTAAAGATGATTTAGAGTCGTTTATAACTAAAAATAAAAGCAATGAAATAAAGGTTCAAAATAAATATGCTCCACCTAAGCATAGGGAGCATGGGTAAACGTATTACTATTTATCTTTTTCTAAGATATTAATAGGGTCATCAAACTCTTTTAAATTTAAAGCTTTAATATCAAAGCTTATAGTAGAATCACATCCAGATATTTTATTAACTTTACCTAATAAAATATCTGAAAAGTCAGCATTATATTTTTCATCACAGATAAAAATTTTAATTAATTTGAGATAGGATAAAGTACCAAGAATAATAGAACGAACTAAACCCAAATAGGATTTTAGCAATTGTTTATCAATTATAAGTATAATTTTATTACATGGTGATTTAAATAAACTACGAATTAGCTTATAGTTAAGAGTGTCATCCCGTGGACAAGCCACGGGATGACACCGAGGGCGTTTTTTTATCCACGCAACAATGCCACCACGGGATAACAATACAAAACTTTAAATAAGTCAATCTGATTTGTAAACTTTGTATGATAATTTGCAAAATGTCATTGCAAGAAAAATTAAATAAATCTAAAGATCAAAATAATTTATTTGTTATTAGTTAATATATATAGTATTATAGGTATATTAAGTATAATACGTAAAACTATATGAATATATCTGCAACTGAATTAAATAAGAATCCTGGAAAAATTATTGATCAAGCATTAAGAGAGCCAATAGTCATTAACAAACAAGGTAGACCTACTGTTGTTTTAGTAGATTATGAATATTTTACTAAACTTGAAGATGATTATTGGGGAAAGGCAGCAAAAAATATTGCAGAACAACCGGAGTGGCTATCAGCAAAAGAATCAGAAAAATTTCTTAGAAGCTAATCCATGAGAGAAATAGTTTTAGAAAAAAGAGTAATAAAAACGTTAGAACGTTACCCTGAAAAGCATCAGCGTCAAGTTAAAAATAAAATTCTGTCTTTAATGGAAAATCCAATACCAAATAATAGTAAATTATTAGTAGGTTATCCTCATTTCCATAGATGCGATATCGAAGAATATAGAATAATTTACAACTTTAATGAAAGTACGATTTACGTTATATTAGTTGGCAAACGTAATGACTCTGAAGTGTATAAGTTATTAAAAAATATTTTCTGAAAATAAAATCTTTATAAGTCTTACACTTTTTATTTATGGCGGTTAGCAAATCATATTTATTTGCTTCCACCATTTAAGTTATACTCTTCAATCACTCCCAATTAATCAATTTTTTAAAGTAATTGATTTTATATGACCAGAAATAATTTTCATTACTTTTTAAGGCTTTTATATCTAAAGCAAAATCATTTTCATCATAGATAAAAATTTTAATTAGCTTGAGATATGATAACGTACCGAGGATAATAGAGCGGAATAAACCCAAGAAAGATTTTAGTAATTGTTTATCAATTATAAGTATAATTTTATTGCATGGCGATTTGAATAAACTACGAATTAGAGTATAATAAGCATAAGATTTATAAGGTTTCTTAGCTAAAATAAATTCTATCATTAAATCCCTATCTATCCCATTTGGATAGATTTCCCGCAATAATTCTTCGCTTTTAATAATAAAATCTAAATATGGCTCGATAAGGGCTATTCTTTTTTCTACAATATTGTTCATAACGGTTTAATATATCCTTTAAATTAATTTAATTTTGATCACCAAGAAGCAAGGCTTATTTGGTGACCGGGGAGTTAGAAACACCGTAAGAACAACAGCTATAATAGGCTTTAGGCTTAAAGCAAATGCTATAAGCCCTGAACATACCCTATTATCCCCCCGATCAAAAAAATCGAGGATTACATTTTTACGGAAAATGATAAATCGGTTCTTAAGAGGTTTCTACACTCCAGAACAGCATTTAGCTGCCCCAAAAAGATTCTAAGCAAAACTTTAAATAAGTCAATCTGATTTTATAAGTCTTGTTTAATGGATTGATAGTTGCGTAGGTCGAAAAACATCTTCAGTGTCATCCTGTGGCTTGTCCACGGGATCCAGAAAAAAGCGAGAAAAATCGAGCTTTTAATTCTAAAAACTTGTCGTATTTATGCTTTTTTCTGGATTCCCGCTTTCGCGGGAATGACATAGAATAAAAACTGTTCGGTACTATTGAATAAATCATGGGATGACAATACAAAACTTCTTGCAAATTTTGTTGCATAATAAAGCTATCGCTTATATACTTTACGGGATAAATTAAATCTGCTAAAATTCTGCATGGTAAATAGTAATTTTTATAGGAATCTGGGACCAAGAAAGCTAATGGCAATTGCAGATTTCCTACAAGATTTTATAGAAGCTCCTAAAATTCATGAAGATGTAGCTATTCATGATATTAAAATTTTACAAGAAGCCTCTTCTAATGATATTAGCTTTTTAAGTAATATTAAATATTCTCGATTTTTAAAAAATACTAAAGCTGCAGCTTGTATCGTGCCAAAAGACTTTACGGGAGAAGTAAATCCCAATACTGTTTTATTGCGTGCTGAAAATTCATATTTTGCTTACGGCAAGCTAATAGATTTTTTCTATGCTCCGGTAAAATCGTATCCTGCTAAAATAATGAAATCAGCTTATGTTGCAGAATCAGCAACTATAGGTAAAAATTGTTATGTAGGTCATAATGCAGTTATTGAGGATAATGTTGTTATAGGTGATGATAGTATAATAGAAGCAGGCAGCTTTATAGGTACAGGAGTGGTTATTGGCAGAAATGCTAGAATCGAATCTAATGTATCAATAAATTATTCTGTTATAGGGGATGATGTTGTAATACTTTCAGGAGCAAAAATCGGACAAGACGGGTTTGGCTTTTCTACTGAAAAAGGTATGCATCATAAAATATTTCATACTGGAATTGTTAAAATCGGTAATAATGTTGAAATCGGTGCTAACACTACTATCGATAGGGGATCGCTGCAAGATACTATAATAGAAGATTTATGCCGCATAGATAATTTAGTGCAGATCGGGCATAGCGTCAAAATAGGTAAAGGCTCTATTATTGTAGCACAAGCAGGCATAGCCGGAAGTAGCGTAATTGGTAAATATTGTGCTCTTGGGGGGCAAGTGGGAGTCGCTGGACATCTATATATAGGTGATGGAGCTCAGGTAGCAGCACAAGGCGGTGTAGCACAAAATATAGAAGCGGGTAAGATTGTTGGCGGTAGTCCAGCTGTACCTATTATGGATTGGCACAGACAATCTATTATTATGAAACAATTAATAAATAAGAGATCTAAATAAATGACTATCGATATTACCGAAATTATGGATTTGATACCTCATCGTTATCCGTTTTTATTAGTGGATAAAGTAGTTGAAATTGATCCTAATAAATCAATAACTGGCATTAAAAATGTTACTGTTAATGAGCCACAATTTACAGGTCATTTTCCGGCAAGACCTGTTATGCCTGGAGTTTTAATGGTTGAAGCTATGGCACAGCTTGCAGCTATATTAGTTGCTAAATCTCTTGGCTCTACTAAAAATAAAGAAGTGTTTTTAATGGCTATCGAGAACTCAAAATTTCGCAAAGTTGTTCAGCCAGGGGATACAATGCATATTCATGCTACTATTGATCAGCAAAGAGCTAATGTATGGAAGTTTTCAAGTACGGTTAAAGTTGATGGTGAAATGGCAGCGGAGAGTAAATTTACCGCAATGATCAAAGATAAATCTTAAGGGTATAGTAGTGTCAAATTCTAATATACATCCAACTAGTATAATTGCTGAAGGTGCAAAACTTGGTAAGAACGTAAAAGTTGGTCCATATTGTATTATTGGTCCAGAAGTAATACTGCATGATAATGTAGAACTAAAGTCTCACGTAGTTATTGAGGGGATTACTGAAATCGGCGAAAGTACAGTAATTTATCCGTTTGCGTCTATCGGTCAACCTCCGCAAATCTTAAAATATAATAATGAGCGGTCAAATACGATAATCGGTTCTAACAATATTATTAGAGAATATGTTACAGTGCAGGCAGGAAGCCAAGGCGGCGGAATGATTACAAGGATAGGAAATAATAATTTATTTATGGTTGGCGTTCATATCGGTCATGATTGCAAAATCGGTAATAATGTAGTGTTTGCTAATTATGTAAGCCTAGCTGGGCATATAGAAGTGGAAGACTATGTCATAATTGGTGGCTTATCGGCAGTTCATCAATATGCAAGAATTGGTAAACACTCAATGATTGGCGGCTTATCACCAGTTGGAGCTGATGTAATCCCTTTTGGTCTTGCAAGCGGCAAACGTGCAGTGCTTGAGGGGCTAAACTTAGTCGGCATGAATAGGAAAGGGTTTGATAAAGCAGAGTCTTTAAACGCTTTAAAAATAGTTCAAGAAATCTTTTTAGGTGAAGGTAATTTCGCTGATAGAATTAAGCAAGCTCAAGAGAAATATAAAAACAATACTATAGTAATGCAAATTATTGATTTTCTTGAGCATGGCAGTAATAGATCGTTTTGTTCTTTTGAAAAAACAATGTCATTACGAGGAGAACTACAAAGTAATTTGACGAAGCAACCCAATTAAAAAGTCTTAAAATTAGCACTTTTTACATATTTTTGTTGATTGCTACGCTCTTTTTATATAGTAAGTCTATTAATACAAAAAGGCTTAACAAAAGAATTGTTAAGCCTTTTTTCTTTAAACAATAAAAATCTAGTCTTATTTATTATTCTAAATCAGGATTATTTTCTAATTCACCTACTATCTCTATAGATGTTTCAGAAAAGTTTATTAGATTATATAGATGATTAAAGTGTATTTTGCCTAATGTAAAGTCTATTTTGTCTAAACTTAGCTCTAATGTACTTGCTCTTTCTGAAAAAATGATATTATTGTTTGGTTGATTTGTATTATGCGAATTAAGATAAAGGTTTGTAATAGTAGTATTTTGTTCAAGTGCATCGGTCAAATGAAGTACAGAAATATCTAAATTTCCAGATCCTGTCTCATTAAAGTTTAAACTTTTAAGTTTGATAGAATTTGATATAGACTTGCTGTTAAAGTCTTGATCAAAATCTAAAATATGCTCGATTTGATAACTAATTACCCCAGGATTTGTTTCGCTTTTTTGACTATCAATAATCTCTTTTTGACTTTTTATAGTGTCACTTAATTTTTGCTCAAGCTTTTTTTGATAATTTTCAACGATTTTATTTTTTTCTACTTCTGAGCTATTAAACCATTTAAGAGCAATTTCTTCCTCCTCATTTTCAGACTTACAATTTTTAATTCGGTCTATTTTATCAGTAATTTCTGAAATAGTTTCATCAATAAATTTAATACTAAGAAAATATATTTGATTTAAAAGTTCAGCGGTAGTTTTTTCTAAATTTACTGATTCCACTTTATTGGATAATTTCCATTTAATATATTCTCTGAAATTTGCCCTAAGGTCTATAAATTCATCTATAATTTCAGAATTAGAAATAGTTTTGGGTAATATATAGCTTTTTGAATTAATATTAAATTTAATATATTTAAAAACTTCTTTTTGTGTTTGGTAGTCAAATAAAAATTTTTGCTGTATAGATTCTGCAATAATTTGGATAACGCTATCTCTAAAATTAACTGCTTCTAATTCAATACTTATTTATATCTGTCATCTTAAAAATCTTAATTTAAATTAACTTTTGTAGCGACAAAATATATTAATAGTTAACTTATGTCAATAATGTTATAATTTAAATTATAGATATTATAAGGATGAATTAACAAAAATAAAGCTAGGGATTTAAAATAAGTAGTAGAATTTTAAATCCCTAAAGTATCTCTATATAACTCAAGCATAGCGTCCTGTTCAGCTAGCTTATCTTTATCAAGTTTTTTTAGCTTTAAAACAGTTTTCATCGCTTTAACATCAAATCCGTGCGAAGAAGCATCTTGAAAAATATCCTTAATTTCTTCAGATAGATCAGCTTTTTCTTGCTCTAA
Source organism: Rickettsia bellii RML369-C (assembly GCF_000012385.1). Lineage (NCBI taxonomy): Bacteria > Pseudomonadati > Pseudomonadota > Alphaproteobacteria > Rickettsiales > Rickettsiaceae > Rickettsia > Rickettsia bellii. The sequence continues at coordinate 1,277,217 of NC_007940.1, read as the reverse complement.
CCTTTCTATTTTGCTTAAATATTGCTCTAATTGTTCTTTTACTACTACTTCAGACATAAAAAATTATTTAACCTTTTTGAATTTACTATTATAATACAAATATCATTTTTATTCAATAAAATATTAATAATGCAAATTTATCCTTTGAGGCTTTTGCCTAATAAAATCGATTTTGATTTTATGAATTTTAAAAAAGTCAGTTACACTTTCTCAATTATTTTATCACTCATTAGCTTTATTTGGATTGGTATGTACAAATTTAATTTCGGTATTGATTTTGCCGGAGGTATAGTTATAGAAGTAAGGCTTGACCAAACGCCAGATTTACCAAAAATGCGTCAAGTTTTAGGTGAGCTTGGAATTGGTGAAGTAGTGCTGCAAAACTTTGGTAGTGAGCGTGACTTATCGATTAGATTTGGTAGTAGTAGCGAAGATAATTTAATGAAAAATATTGAGCTAATTAAATCGACGCTTCAAAATAATTTTCCTTATAATTTTGAATATCGTAAGGTGGATTTTGTTGGTCCGCAGGTTGGTAGGCAGTTAATTGAGGCAGGGACTATGGCAATGCTATTTTCGTTTGCGGCAATTATGATATATATTTGGGTACGTTTTGAATGGTATTTTGGGCTTGGTATACTTATTGCTTTAGTGCATGATGTTATATTAGCACTTGGATTTATGAGTATAACAAAACTTGATTTTAACTTAAGCACTATTGCAGCAGTGTTAACTATCATAGGATATTCTGTTAATGATTCGGTAGTGATATATGATAGGATCAGGGAAAATTTACGTAAATATCATAAGAAAGGCATCACGGAAATTATAAATTTAAGTATCAACGAAACTCTATCCAGAACAATTTTAACAGTAGTGACTACTCTACTTGCTAATTTGGCACTGGTTCTTTTTGGCGGTGAGGCAATCCGTAGTTTTAGCGTACTGGTATTTTTTGGAATAATAGCAGGGACTTATTCGTCTATTTTTATTTCTGCCCCGATACTTACGATATTTGCCAATAAAAAATTTGAGAAGTAAGTAGTAAAACTTGTCATCCCGTGGCTTGTCCACGGGATCCAGCATAAAGCGAGAGGAATCGAGCTTTTTGTATACGTATTTTTTATTACTGGATCCCGTGGTCAAGCCACGGGATGACAATGAGGATGTTTTTCGATCCATGCCTACGATATGACATAATAAGGCTTTGCCACTCCTCGCAATGACAAAACAAGAGTAATTTATGCTGAAAAAAGAAGATAGAATTTTTACTAATTTACATGGTGAGCAGAGCCATGATTTGAAATCTAGCAAGAAGCTTGGTGATTGGGATAATACTAAAGCATTACTTAATAAAGGCAAAGAGTGGATTATTGAAGAAGTTAAGAAATCGGGACTTAGAGGGCGAGGTGGTGCAGGATTTTCTACCGGCACTAAATGGTCGTTTATGCCTAAAGAATCAAAAAAGCCATCTTATCTAGTAGTTAATGCTGATGAATCTGAACCCGGCACTTGCAAAGATCGGGATATATTAAGATATGAACCACATAAGTTAATAGAAGGGTGTTTGCTTGCCAGTTTTGCCATAGGAGCAAATAGCTGTTATATCTATATTAGAGGGGAGTTTTACAACGAAGCTTCCAATATTCAGCGTGCCTTAGATGAAGCATATAAAGATGGTTTGATAGGAAAAAATGCTTGCGGTTCAGGCTTTAATTGTGATATTTATTTGCATCGTGGAGCTGGAGCTTATATTTGTGGAGAAGAAACAGCTCTGCTTGAAAGCTTAGAAGGTAAAAAAGGCATGCCAAGGCTAAAGCCGCCTTTTCCGGCGGGCTTCGGGTTGTATGGCTGTCCAACCACTATAAATAATGTTGAATCTATTGCGGTAGTGCCAACTATTTTAAGGCGAGGAGCTAGCTGGTTTGCATCTATCGGTAAGCCAAATAATACCGGTACTAAGATTTTTTGTATATCAGGTCATGTTAATAAGCCTTGTAATGTTGAAGAGGCAATGGGGATTCCTTTAAAAGAAATCATTGAAAAACATGCAGGGGGTGTTCGTGGCGGTTGGGATAACCTCAAAGCTATAATACCGGGTGGCTCTTCCGTTCCTTTGCTTCCTAAATCCTTATGCGAAACTGCCGATATGGACTTTGATAGCTTAAAGGCAGCAGGCTCTAGTTTAGGTACTGGCGGGATTATTGTTATGGATAAATCGACTGATATTATTTATGCAATAGCACGTCTTAGTAAGTTCTATATGCATGAGTCTTGCGGTCAGTGTACGCCGTGCCGTGAGGGTACAGGATGGATGTGGCGTGTTATGATGAGGCTCGTTAAAGGTGATGCCAAAAAATCCGAAATAGATCAGCTTCTTGAAGTTACAAAGGAAATAGAGGGGCATACCATTTGTGCTTTAGGTGATGCTGCCGCTTGGCCAATTCAGGGGCTGATAAAACATTTTAGAAACGAGATTGAAAGCAGGATACAATAGTTCCTATGTTATTCCCGCATAGGTGCATGAGCGTCAGATCGGTGTCATCCCGTGGCTTGTCCACGGGATCCAGTAAAGTAACCATAAATACGACAAGTTTTTAAAGCTAAAAGCTCGATTTTATCTCGCTTTATACTGGATCCCGTGGACAAGCCACGGGATGACAATGAAAAAATTGACCTCCACAACTACAACGTTGTGGGATAACAAATTATTTATAAACAACTTAAAAAACTTTATGCAAACAAATACTGAATCAAACAACAATAAAACAACTGCTCAAGAATGGAAATCTTTCATTTTAGTAGTAGTTATTGCACTAATGATTAGAATATTAATAATAGAATCTTTTGTGGTTCCAACTGGATCAATGAAAGCTACTATACTTGAAAATGATCGGATTTTTGGTACAAAATATAGTTATGGATATAGTAATTATTCTTTATCTTTTTTTGATTTTATTCATTTATTTAAGGGACGAATATTTGCTCGCACTCCAGAGCGTGGCGATATCATAATTTTTCGTCCTCCTCATGAGATGAATACTAGATATATAAAGCGTTTGATAGGGCTTCCTGGGGATAAAGTGCAATTAATTGATGATGTAATATATATTAACGATGAAAAAATAGAGCGTGTAGAGTCAGGAATTTATGTTAGTGAAGAGGGAAGAAAATATTTAAAATTTAAGGAAACACTGCCAAATGGTAAAACATATTTTTCTTATAAGCTTGCTCCTGTTTTAGGAATTATGTTTAACGATAAATATGGTAATACAGACGCTTTTTATGTACCGGAAGGGGAATATTTCTTTTTAGGGGATAATAGAGACCAGTCAAATGATAGTAGGATTGATTTAGGTTTTGTGCCGTTTGAGAATTTTATTGCTAAAGCACAATTTATTTGGTTTTCAACAAAAATAACATGGTGGGATAGTGATATAGGGGTTATTAATCTGATATTAAAGTTAAAGCCTTGGGCAGAGTCTATTAGGTTTAATAGGATATTTAGAAATCTATACAGCATAGAGGATTGATGGAATCATTTGAGGAGTTAGAAAAATTACTAGATTATAGTTTTAAGAATAAGGCACTTTTAACAGAAGCCTTAAGTCATCCCTCTTTAAGACAGCATCATGAATATAAGGCTAATAAAGATTATGAGCGGTTGGAATTTCTAGGAGATGCGGTATTAAATTTAATTATCACAGAAATTTTATTTAATAATTTTAAAGAATATAACGAAGGAAATTTAGCTAAAATTAGATCATACTTAGTTTGTAAAGAAACAATTTGTGTTGTAGGAGCTAAGCTTGGTTTAAAAAATTATATTATTATGACTCATGGCGAAGAAATAGCCGGCGGGCGTGATAATCCTAATAATATTGAAAATGTTACAGAAGCTTTAATCGCAGCTATATATCTCGATAGTGATATTACTACAATTCATAATATTATAGGGAAATTATGGGCAGAATTTATAAAAGTCAAAGATCTAACAGATTATGACCCTAAAACCGCCTTACAAGAATGGGCACAAAGCAAAGATCATCATATCCCTATATATCGCCTAATTAAAAGAGAGGGTGTAGCTCACTTGTCAACCTTTACAGTATCAGTAAAAATAAACGGCTACGAGCAAACAGGTAAAGGACACTCTATAAAAGAAGCTGAAAAAAACGCTGCAAGGGAATTATTACATAAGCTCAAATTGTTATAAAATATGATGAAATACTTAAAGAATTTACTGTTTATTTTTTTATTGTTTTCTATGTCAATAGCTAGTGCTAATGATGGCACTTCCTACGCAAATTATTATAATGAGGCTGTTGAGTTTTATAATTAAAAAAAATATGATTTAGCTATTGAAGCCTTTAATAAAGCAATTATATTAAATCCAACTTTTCCAAATATATATCTTGGTAAGAGTAGAGCTTTATCTAGGCTACATAAATACGATTTAGCTATTGAAACTTTAAATAAAGCGATTGAATTGGAACCTAATAATCCAGAATTATATGGGTTTAAAGGCTTCATATTAGCTATGTTAACTCAATATGATTTATCTATTAAAGCATACGACAAAGCGATTATATTAAATCCTAATGATTATGGTTTTTATGACGGTAAAGCTTTTGTTTTATATAAGTTAGAAAAATATAGTCTAGCTGTTGAAGCTTCTAATAAAGCTATTGAACTAAATCCTAATAATTCAGATGTATATTATAATAAGAGTTTAATATTAGAAAAATTAGGTCATTATAAATTAGCTCTTGAAGCAGTTAATAAAGCACTAGAATTAAATCATTTAAACTATGATGCTCAACAACTTAAACAAGAATTAATGCAAAAACTATAAAGCTAGGTAAAAATTTGTGACCAAGCAAATTCAAAAAACAGTTTCGGTTTGTATTATCGGCAGACCTAATAGCGGCAAGTCTACTTTGCTAAATAGAATAATCGGGGAAAAGCTTTCGATAGTTACCCCAAAAGTTCAAACAACTAGGTCGATCATTACCGGCATCATTACCCTAAACGATACCCAAATAATACTATATGATACACCAGGGATATTTGAGCCGAAAGGAACTTTAGAAAAGGCAATGGTTAGATGTGCTTGGTCTAGTCTGCATAGTGCCGATATTGTCATGTTAATTATTGATAGCTTAAAGCCATTAGATAGCATAACGCATGATATTTTAAACAAGCTTCGCTCACTTAATGTTGTGCCGGTATTTTTGTTAAACAAAATAGATGTTGAATCGAAATATATAGACGACACTAAAGCTTTTTTAGCTGAAAATTATTCTGACAGCTTACTTTTCCCTATTTCTGCTATTTCAGGTGAGAATGTTGATAAGCTACTTGAATACATAACAAGTAAAGCAAAAATCGCTCCTTGGCTTTATGAAGAGGACGACATAACCGATTTGCCGATGCGTTTTATCGCCGCAGAAATTACGAGAGAGCAGTTATTTTTAGGGTTGCAGCAAGAACTGCCTTATAAGCTAACTGTGCAAACCGAAAAATGGGAAGAGCTAAAAGATAAATCCGTAAAAATTAATCAGATTATAGTAGTTTCAAGAGAGAGCTACAAAACTATAATACTTGGGAAAAACGGCTCAAAAATTAAAGAGCTAGGGGCAAAATCCCGAATGCAAATGCAACAATTTTTTGGCTTTCCTGTACATTTGTTTTTATTCGTCAAGGTGCAAGAGTTGTGGGAAGATAATTCTGATTATTATGAATATATGAAGATATAAAGAATTGTCATTCCCGCCTTAGGTTTGTTTGCATGGATCGAAGAACGTGTGCGGTGTCATCCCGTGGCTTGTCCACGGGATCCAGCATAAAGCGAGAGGAATCAAGCTTTTTATGTTTGTATTTTTTATTGTTTTTCTGGATCTAGTTCCCAAGCCACGGGATGACACCTAAGGTGGGAGTGACATGAGAGTTGGCGGTCAAGTCACAGGATTCAGTATTTTTAAAATCATTTTATAGATCCCGTGGCGGGACCACGGGATGACACGGTAGGGATAACAATGATAGTACTTGGGATTGATCCGGCACTTGGGAGTTTGGGATGGGCGGTGGTTGCAAAAGAATCGGCAAAGCTGAAATATTTAGCCAGCGGCGTTATCAAAACAAGTAGTAAGGATGAAATACATCATAGGCTTAGCTATATCAACAGCATATTAGAAAAAGTAATATTAGAATATAAGCCGAATATGGCAGCGATTGAAGAAACTTTTGTTAATACTAATAGCGTAACTTCGTTAAAGCTTGGCTATGCTAGAGGTGCTATAATGTCACTAATTGGTAGATATGATTTAGATATGCGAGAATTCAAACCTAACACGATAAAAAAAACTGTCACAGGATATGGTCATGCCGAAAAGGATCAGATTTTGCATATGATTAAGTTATTACTGCCGGGTACTGCTGCAATTACTAACTCAGATGAAGCTGATGCTGTAGCAATCGCTTATACCTGTCTAGTTACGAAAAATTACTGAAATGAAGCCTATAATAATATTAGTTGCACCGCAAATGGGTGAGAATATCGGTGCTACCGCAAGAGCCATGAAGAATTTTGGCTTGGATGAGCTTAGAATAATAACCCCAAGAGATGGTTGGCCTAATGAACAAGCCCGCAGTAATGCAGTCGGAGCAGTAAATATTATAGATAATGCAAAAATTTATAATAGCTTAGAGGAATGTATTAAAGACCTCGAATATCTATATGCTACTACCTGCATCAAGCGGGCTATAAATAAGGATTATGTATTCTCACAAAATCTAACTTCCGATTATCCGAGTCTTGCAAAAGTCGGGATAATGTTTGGGCGGGAAAATAATGGGCTTAGCAATGAAGAAATATCGCTTGCCAATAAGATTATCACCATTAACACCACGGAATTTAGCTCGCTAAACATTGCACAAGCAGTTATTATTGTATGTTATGAATTATTTCGTAATTCTGAATCAAGAGAAGATATTTATAATATTCAAAAACTCGCTACTAAAGAAGAAATAGATCATTTCCTAACACATTTATTCGGAAAATTAGACAAAGCCGGATTCTTTAAAATTCCGGAAAGAAAACTTATAATGCAGCAAAATATCACCAATATATTTATGCGTATCAATAACCTCTCTACCCCTGAAATCCAAATCCTACAGGGTATTATAAAGTCTTTGAATAATAATTAAATTTGAAAAATTGACTACGTCGTCTTGTAAATCTTCCGATACTCACGTATTAAGTAACTGCTGCCGTTTTTCGGCTTACAGACCAATTACTCTTTTCCAATTTGATCCTCGTCTAACAACTTTAGATGTATACTTAGTAACCTCTTAAATTCAGGAGTATAATTTTTGATATGTTCATAAATTTCATCGGCAAGCTTCTTATCATAGGTGTGTGAGGTCATATTACGATCAAGAAGCATGTGAATCCATAAATCTTCATCATTTATAATGCCCACTGCGTAAGCTTCTTTAATGACTTCTTTGGGATAATTGAGAACTATACCCATTTGAGCAAAATACTCTTTTAAAAATTTCCAAGCAAGTTCAAAAGTAAATTCAAATCTTTGAATTGTTGCGTCTATATAAGCACGATCTTCTGTGATTGGTTTTAAATAAATAGCTTCAAGTGCTATAAAAGCTTTACGAAAGTTTTCAAGTTTTGTTTTAAGTCTAATATTTGTTTTTAACATATAAAATCTTTTTATTTCTTATTATATTTTCATAAAGCTCACGGCTTATTTTCGTGTTATCGAACCTGACACAATCTATCTTTAAAAGCGTATCAGCATCATTTATAATATCTACAACTTTTAACCATTCTTGATCTGTAATATTAGGGCAAATGATAGCAAGATCAATATCGGAACGCTTGTTGTTATCGCCTCTAGCACGAGAACCAAAAAGCCATATTTCTTCGATAAATGGTAAAGATTTTAGCTTTTTGATAAATATGTAGGATTGTATATCTTTATTCATTTAATTACCAGCTTTTATATTAAAGGTTTAATAATCTCAGCTACTCTTCCTGCTTCATCTAAAGGTGGATAGCTATACTCTTCTAATTTCGTTACAGACTCATCAAACATTTTTGCTATTTTCAGCTTAACCAGTTTTTTTACAAAAATTTTATGCTTGGAGGAGTTAAAATTTGATGGGCAGAATATGTAAAGAGGTTTGCCGCTTGAAGCTGCTTCGCTGCACATTGATATAGAATCGGCTGTAGAGATTATATATTTAGCACTTGCAAGCATAGCGATATATGGGTTAAACCCTGTATCAGTAGTTGGGTCATAAATAATTGTTGAAGCCGGCATGTTATTTTTAATAATTGATTTTACTATGTCAGGTGTGCGTCTGCTAAAACTAATGAAAAAAGGAGTTTTTTGATTATCATATATTCTTTTTAATAATGAAGAAAAATGAATAGCTTCTTTTTCAGTGAAATTAAATTTCTTATTATTCCCACCGATTATTAAGGCAATAAATTCTTTAAGCTTAGGGTAATGTTTTTGTAGTTCTAAATTCGCCGTGGCAAACTTTTCAGTTACGTTATTAATAGCTCCGTTTATTGGGATGATGAAATCGTCATTGCGAGGAAATGCATAGCATTGACGAAGCAATCTAGTGAAAAAGTCCTGAGATTGCCACGCTCCTTGCAGTCGCTCGCAATGACGTTGATCATGATAAGGCAAGATCACCGCTTCAAACACTTCATAAGATAAATTAGGTTGCATTATTTGAATCAGTTTAATTTCTTTTTTTAACTTCTTTTTTAAATAAAATGCTAAAGCTGCCGTTCTTCTTCCAGCAGTAATAATTATATCAGGTAGAGGCTTATCTAAAATATCCCGTAATATTTCTTTTTTTATATGAACAGGATGATATTTAAGTAAAAAATTTGGCAGCTTAGCTAAGCAATTATATTCAAGTCTAATGACTGTATATTCTTCTGCTAATTTTTCAGCAAGTGCGATTGCTTGGTGGTTATTACCTGTTCTACTATCTGTAAGCACCCACAGATTTTCCGTATAGCTTGCTTCTAAAGGTAATTTGTGCGTCGATCCGTTACTCGAATCCTCACGTACGTTTTTGTACGCTGCGGTTCTGCGTTCCGTGTCTCCTGCAAATTCCTCTTTATTAGCTTCGTTATACAAAAAATCTGTATTAGTCATAAATATTCCTTTAAAGATAATTTTAGTAAGTCAGTAAGCGGCAGTGATTTATCGCATGCATTAGCTATTTTTGGTATAACTGGAATTTGAGCTATTAATGGTATATTATATTTTTGTGATAAATGACTCCCACTATTACCATCAAATAAATCACTCATATTCTCGATTATTCCAATTATCGGTAAATTTAATTTTTGATATAAATCTATCGAGCGTACGACATCTATTTCCGACATTTTTTGCGGAGTAGTGACAATTACCACGCCGTTTAGATGATAATTCTCCAGCATACTTAAATGAATATCCCCTGTTCCTGGTGGCATATCAATAATTAAATAATCAAGGTTATCCCATTTCGTCACTGATAATAATTGATAAATAGTTTTACTAGCCATAGGACCACGCCAAATAATTGCGGAATAATTTTTAACGAAAAAGCCTATTGATATCACCTCAATATTTTTAGCTCTTACCGGTATTATTCGCCCACCCACTGTTTGCGGCACTTCATTAATACCAAATATATGGGGAATTGAAGGTCCGTAAATATCAGCATCAACTATGCCAACTCGGTGATTCTCTAAACTTAATTGTTGAGCAATAAGAGCTGAAATAGTAGATTTGCCGACTCCTCCTTTACCTGATGCAACTAAGATAATCTTTTTAACATTCTCAACAAAATGTTTGGGTTTTTGAGGTTTTTTTTCTACTGTTTTACTCTCAGTAAAAACAATAGTTATTTTACCTATGCCAACTATTTCATTAAGCTTTTTAATTGCTGTATTTTTTATTTCTTCTACTTCTAATTTGTCAATGCCTGATATATCTATTGAAAAACCAACATTATTATGTTTAATTATAATATTTGATATAACTTGTTTTAAAAAAGTACCGTCTTTAAAAGCAATATTATGCAGTTTATCGATAATTTGGTTTTGGTGTAAATCAGCCATAATTAAATTTCCTTTTTAAGTCTGCTATAAGTTCGCAACTTGACGTTAAATACTATAATATATATAATCACTAAATCTTCAAATTTCAAAATTAATATAAAAAGCAAATGCTTAGTAAAAAATATACCCCAATTTTCAAAAAATCTCCGTGGAAAGATTTTGATAACGATAAAGATGATAACATATTCACAAGACCAAGAAAAAATCAATTTAATTTCAGTACAAAAACAATAATTTTAGTTGCTCTAGCATCTTTTGTTTTGTGGCTCGCTTCAGGTATTTATGAAGTAAAAGAAGGTGAAGAAGCGGCTGTAACAAGATTTGGACGTTTTGTTCGTAAAGGTTACGCTGGTCTTAATTATCGTTTACCTGCTCCATTTGAAAAAGAAATAGTCGAGAAAGTTAAACAATCAAGACGAATTGAGATTGGATATCGTACAAATAACTTTGTGCGTAGTGGTGGTGATACCAAAAATATTGCCGGTGAAAGTATTATGCTAACTGGTGATGAGAATATTGTTGCTTTAAATTGTGACGTAATGTGGCATATTAGTAATCTTGAGGATTTTATGTTTAACGTACAAAAGCCTGAAGAAACAGTTAAGTCAACAGTAGAAAGTGCCGTTAGAGAAGTAATAGGGAATACGCCTATTTCTTGGGTCTTATCTGATCAGAAGCAGGAAATTACTCATAAAATAGAAACATTAGCACAAAAAATTCTAGATAGTTATAACGCTGGAGTAATGATTGAAAAGGTGCAATTGTTAAAAGCTGAGCCACCTGCTGAGGTAATAGATGCTTATAGAGATGTGCAAACTTCAAAAGCAGATAAAGAAAAGGAAATAAATCAAGCTCAAGCCTATAATAATAAAGTATTACCGGAAGCTAGAGGGGCAGCAGCTAGAATTATAGAAGAAGCAGAAGCCTATAGAGAGGAAATAATATCAAAGGCTGAGGGAGATAGTCAAAGATTTAGTGCAATTTATAAGCAATATGCTGCAAATAAGCAAGTAACTAGAGACAGGCTATATTTAGAAGTAGCTGAAGAAGTATTAAGCGGCTCGAATAAGACTATTATTAATAATGCGTTACTTCCGCATATGGCTATTAAGCCTTAATGTCATCCCCGCATAGGCGGGGATCCAGCATAAAGCGAGATATATCGAGCTTTTTATTTTAAACATTACTGTATTCATGTTTATTTTTCTGGATTCCCGCTTTCGCAGGAATGACATAAAAAACAGTTCTCGATTTATGCAACAACATCGGTCAAGCCGTAGTGTGACATACAAAAAACAACAAAAAATGTTAAATTAAATGCAAAAGATTTACTATATAATTTTTACGGCTATTTTTGGGCTGATATTAATTTCTAGCTCACTATTTTCAGTTGATCAACGTCAATCTGCTGTAGTATTCCAATTTGGTGAAGCAGTAAGAACCATAGAAAAACCTGGACTACATATTAAAGTTCCGTTAATTCAAAATGTTGAATTTTTTGATAAGCGTCTTTTAGATGTTGAAGTTGAAGCAAAAGAGTTAACGGCTGCTGATGGTAAAAGAGTTATCGTTGATGCTTATGCTAAGTTTCAAATTAATAATCCTGTAATGTTTTATAAAACGGTCCATGATTATCAAGGAGTCAAAATTAGGCTGACTCGTAACCTTGAATCTTCGATGCGGAAAGTAATAGGTAAGATTTCACTAAGTAGTTTATTATCGCAAGAGCGTAGTAATGTAATGCTTAATATTTTAAATCAAGTAGACGGCGAAGCTAAAAGCTTCGGTATTGATGTGGTTGATGTTAGAATTTTAAGAGCTGACTTACCAAAGGAAAATAGTGCGGCTATTTATCGCCGTATGCAAACTGCTCGTGAAAAAGAAGCAACACAAATTAGAGCAGAAGGGCAAGAAGAAAGTGTTCGTATTCGCTCAAAAGCAGATAAGGAAAGTAAGATAATACTTGCTAAAGCTTACAAAGATGCCCAAATTATCAAAGGTGATGGTGATGAGAAAGCGGCTAAAATATATAATTCTTCTTATTCTACTGATCCGGAATTTTACAAATTTTATAAGTCGCTTTTAGTATATAAAAATTCTTTAAAGAAAGAAGATACTAATTTTATTATTTCGCCCGATGCTGAAGTTTTAAAATATCTTAATTTAGCTAAGTAGTATATGAATCTGAAAATATTTTTTATTATAATAATTTTAATATTTAATAACAATATTTTAGCGAAAGAAAATAATAAATCTTCAAAAGCAATAGATTTGGAGGAGGAAAGTGAATTTACCGAAATAAATTCCATACCTCTAAAAGTAAATAATGCATCACGTTATAGTTTTGCTGATATAGTTGAGCCTTTAATCCCTGCTGTTGTTAATATTTCTACTATAGAATATGTTAATAGTAAGTCAGAAGCTGCAGAAAAAGATCCTTTACAAGAAAAAAAACCTCTGGATTTCATTAATGATTTTCTAGAACGTCTTAACATACCTCTCAACCTTGAAGAAGTTGATCCTACTCCAAAAGCGATGCCGCTCGGTTCTGGGTTTATTATTGAGCCTAATGGTTTGATAGTTACAAATTATCACGTGATTGCTAATGTTAGTAAAATTAATGTAAAATTAGCCGATAACACTGAATTACCAGCTAAATTAATAGGTAGTGATACTAAAACTGATTTAGCTCTTTTAAAAATAGATGTTGAAGAACCGCTGCCTTTCGTAGAATTTGGTGACTCAAATGATGCAAGAGTAGGGGACTGGGTTATTGCAATCGGTAATCCTTTTGGTAATCTTGGTGGTACTGTTACTGCCGGTATTATTTCTTCAAAAGGACGAGATATTGATATTGACACTAACAATATAGTCGATAATTTTATCCAAACAGATGCGGCAATTAATAACGGCAATTCTGGTGGTCCTATGTTTAATTTGGACCAAAAAGTAATTGGTGTAAATACGGCAATTTTCTCACCGCTTGGCACTAATATAGGTATTGGTTTTGCTATCCCTTCAAATACTGCAAAGCCTATAATTGAGCGTCTTAAAAAAGATGGTAAAATAAATAGAGGGCGTCTTGGTGTAACAATACAAGATTTGACTGAAGAAATATCAGAAGGATTAGGGCTAAAAGACACTAATGGTGTGTTAGTTGCTAAAATACAAAAAGATGATCCAGGTGATAAAGCAGGCATTAAAACAGGCGATATAATATTAGAGTTTGCAGGGCAGACAGTTAAAAACACTAAAAGATTACGTGTAATCGTGGCTGATATTCCTGTTGATCAAGAAGTGAAAGTAAAAGTATTACGAGACGGAGAAGCAATAGAACTACCAATAAAAATGACATCAGATAATGAGGAAGTTAAACAAGAAGCTGCGGAAGAAAATATAGAAAAAGTTACTAAGAAAGAAGATAATGGCACGTCTATTACAAAGAGTAATATCACTTTTAGTAATTTGACTGAGGAATTAAAGCAAAAATTTGCTATATCTGTTGATAAAGTAGGATTAGTTATTACAAATGTTGATGAAGAAGATAGTAGCTTTAGAGTTGGTGATTTAGTAAGTAATGTTAATCAAGAAAGCATAAGCGATATAAATAAACTAGAAGAATTATACGAAAATGCTAAAAAATCAGAAAAGCAAAATATTTTGCTTTTGATTGAGAGAGGTGATAGTAGTATGTTCGTTCCATTATCTGTAATGTGATTAAGCGTTATCTTATGCATTAGGTTACAGTGTCATCCCGTGGCTTGACCACGGGATCCAGAAAAATAATAAAAATACAAAAAGCTCGATTTATCTCGCTTTATGCTGGATCTAGTTCCCAAGCCACGGGATGACATAAACCATATAAAATAAAAACAACCAATACCATAATTTATGAGTGAAAAAATTGCAATTTTAAGTGCATATAGTTTTGTAAATATAGAAGAGCCGGAAAGCTTAATACCGAAACTATTATTTGTCGGTAAAAGAAAATATGTTAAAGGTACTATCTTATTATCGAAAGAGGGCTTTAACGGTTCTTTTTCAGGTTCATATGAAAGTGTAAATCTTGTACTTGAAGAATTAAAAAAACTAACTAATACGAAAGACGTGAATGTTAAAATAAATTGCAGCGAAATACATCCTTTTCAAAAGTTAAAAGTCAGGCTTAAAAAAGAAATCGTTGCGATGAATGTTGACAATTTAAATGTTAATTTGTTTAAAGGCGAGTATATAGAGACAAAAGATTGGGATGAATTTATTACGAAACAAGATGTTATAGTGGATACACGTAACGACTATGAAGTGGAAGTCGGTACGTTCAAAGCGGCAATTAATCCATATACTGAAACATTTAAACAATTTCCAGCTTGGGTTGAGCAAAATGCTGAATTACTTAAAGGTAAGAAAATTGCGATGTTCTGTACTGGTGGTATACGTTGTGAGAAATCTACTAGCTTACTGAAAAGTATGGGACATGAAGAAGTATATCACTTAAAAGGTGGTATATTGCAATATCTAGAAGATACGCAAAATAAGAATAATTTATGGCAAGGTGAGTGCTTTGTTTTTGATGACAGAAGAGCGGTGGCAGATGATTTAGCACCCGCTGAAGGGTACTGGCTCGAGAGAAAGTAATACTCGCTTTGTTTGAAAAATTGGCTACGTTGTTTTTTGCTTTTAATCCTCACGTACTATATGTACGCTGCGGTTAAAAGCTTCAAAACGCCTTGCTCTTTTCCAAATAAAGCTTCGTCTTAAAAGTATAATACAAACCAATAATATAATATGACTAAAACCAAACAAGAAATTTATAATAAGCGTCCGACTTCGCCGCATCTAACTATATATAAGCCGCAAATAAGTTCTACCTTATCGATTTTGCATCGTATGACAGGGGTAGCTTTATTTTTTGCAGTTTCAATTTTGGCATGGTGGTTTATCCTCAGTAAATTTGATAGTAATTATATAAAGCTAGCTAATTGTTGTTGCATTATAAAAATATGTTTGATACTAACTAGCTTTGCTTGGTTTTATCATTTATGTAACGGCATCAGACATTTATTTTGGGATATTGGATTAGGCTTTTCTATAAAAGCAGTTAATTTAACAGGCTGGAGCGTAGTTATTTGTTCCGTCTTATTTACGATATTGTTGTGGGTGTAGTAATATTATTTGTCATCCCGTGGCTTGGGAACTAGATCCAGCATAAAGCGAGATAAAGCAAGTTAAGAAGTTATTGCATTTATATTTTTACTGGATCTAGTTCCCAAGCCACGGGATGACACCGAGGGCGTTTTTTGGATACCGCTACAAGCATGCGGGATGACATACTTAATAACAAAAAAAATGTGTTTAGAGAAAATTAATGACATATGATTTTAGAGCAGAGATTGTAAAAGCAAAAAATACTGGTTCTGCTAAAAGTGGTTCACATCATTGGTTGCTACAAAGAATTACCGCTATTATATTAGTGTTGTGTTCTTTATGGTTACTATATTTTACGCTAGCCAATAAAAATAGTGATGTAAATATTATTATTTGGGAGCTGAAAAGACCTATTAATTTAATACCTTTATTAATCGCAGTAATTACTTCTTTATATCATGCCATGCTTGGAATGCAGGTAGTAATAGAGGATTATATAAGCTGCAACAAGTTACGTAATACATTAATTATAGCAGTGAAGCTATTTAGTATTCTAACTATCGTAGCTTTTATAGTAGCTGTGTTTTATAGGGGATAAATATAAGGAGTGTTTGTATGAATATAAATTTAACGAATAATTTAGAAGAATTGGTAGCAGCTAAAGTTAACTCAGGAATGTACAATAATGAAAGTGAAGTAGTTGCAGAGGCTTTAAGGTTATTAGATAAATTTGAAAAAGCTCAAAGTGTTAAATTGGAATTATTACGTCAAGCTGTAGGTGTAGGAATATATCAAGCAAAAAATAATATATTCAGCGAAAAATCAATTTTAGACTTGATTGATGATGAGTAAAATATTGCCTTACAAATTAACTAGAATTGCTGAAAGTGATTTGTTGCAAATAAAATATTATAGTGAAGAAGTATGGGGGCAAGATATAACAAAAAAATATTTAACTCAAATACATAATAAATGTATAGAAATTTGTAATTTTCCACACATAAGAATAAATCGTCCAGAAATTTTTGAAAGTGTTAAGTCAATAGCTATAAATAGTCATATGATATTATATGCACTAGTTGACAATAAAATTGAAATACTTAGAGTGCTACATAAAAACATGGATATAACCAAAATATATAGTAAAAAATTAACTTAATGACCAAATCGTATAATATAATTCATCATAAATTTGACGTAATAGTCGTAGGGGCAGGCGGTGCAGGTTTACGTGCTGCGTTCGGTATGGCTGAAGAGGGTCTTAATACGGCTTGTATATCTAAGCTATTCCCGACTCGTAGCCATACTGTCGCAGCACAAGGCGGTATTAGTGCAGCTCTTGGTAATATGGGAGCGGATGATTGGCGTTGGCATATGTATGATACGGTTAAAGGTTCTGATTGGTTAGGCGATCAGGATGCAATCGAATATATGTGCAAGAATGCTCCGGATGCGATTTTAGAGCTTGAGCATTACGGCGTACCTTTTTCAAGAACCGAAGAGGGAAAAATTTATCAGCGTCCTTTTGGCGGCATGACTACCGAGTATGGCAAAGGCAAGGCAGCACAACGTACATGTGCAGCAGCAGATCGTACTGGACATGCTATACTTCATACTTTATATCAACAATCATTAAAGCATAAAGTACAGTTTTTTATCGAATATTTCGCTATTGATTTATTAATGGAAAATGGTGAATGTAGAGGAGTAGTTGCTTGGAATTTAGATGATGGTAGCTTGCATTGTTTTAGAGCACATAATGTAGTACTTGCAACGGGCGGATATGGGCGTGCTTATTTTTCAGCAACTTCGGCTCATACTTGCACTGGTGACGGGGGCGGAATGGCGATTAGAGCAGGCTTGCCGCTGCAAGATATGGAGTTTGTCCAGTTCCATCCGACCGGAATATATTCAGCTGGTTGCCTTATAACAGAGGGAGCTAGAGGTGAGGGTGGTTATCTTGTTAACGCTAATGGTGAGCGTTTCATGGAGCGTTATGCACCGGCTGCAAAGGATTTAGCATCACGGGATGTGGTTTCAAGAGCAATGACTATCGAAATTCGTGAGGGGCGAGGAGTTGGAGAGCATAAAGATCATGTATTCTTGCATTTAAATCATTTATCACCTGAAATTGTACATAGTCGTTTGCCTGGTATTTCTGAAACAGCTAAAATTTTTGCTGGTGTTGATGTAACCAAAGAGCCTATACCGGTACTTCCTACAGTGCATTATAATATGGGTGGAATACCTACTAATTATCATGGTCAGGTAATAATTAAAGATGGCAAAAATCATAATAGTGTAGTAAAAGGTCTTATGTCGATCGGTGAAGCCGCTTGTGTATCGGTGCATGGAGCTAATCGTCTAGGATCAAATTCCTTACTTGATTTAGTAGTATTCGGCAGAAGTGCAGCACTAAAAGCAGCTGAGCTTATTAAGCCAGCAAGTCCGCATAAGCCTGTATCAGAAGAAGCCCTTGAAAAAATTATTAGTAGATTTGATAAAATTCGTCATAGTAGCGGTAATATCTCGGTTGCAGATTTAAGGCTTAAAATGCAAAGAACTATGCAAAGTCATGCTTCAGTGTTTAGAACTCAAGAAGTGCTAGATGAGGGGGCAGAAATGATTAGCGAGATAAGAAGCGGTTACAAAGATATAAAAGTTAATGATAAATCTTTAATTTGGAATAGCGATTTAGTTGAAGCTTTAGAGCTAGATAATTTACTTGATCAGGCTTTAGTAACTGTATATTCAGCAGCTGCCAGAAAAGAAAGCAGAGGAGCACACGCAAGGGAAGATTATCCCGATCGTAATGATAAAGAATGGATGCAGCACACTCTTAGCGGGGTTGATGAAGCCGGCAAGGTGGTGCTTGATTACAAACCTGTTACTTTAACTACTTTGAGTGATGAAGTGAAAGCAATTCCACCAGCGAAGAGAGTATACTAGAATTATCCTTGGTGTTATCCTGCGGCGGTGTTGTTGTGTGGATCGATTTCCCTCTGTCATCCCGCAACTTGATTGCGGGATCCAGCTTAAAATACTAAAAGTATTAGTACTTTTACTGTTTTCTGGACCCCGTGGACAAGCCACGGGGTGACAGGGGAAAATGATCCATGCGGGCAATGCCTCCGTGGAATGACATAAACAAGCCATGCAATAACGTCCTTTGCTCCTCGCAATGACAAAAATCTGACACAATAGCTAAAAATTATATCACTAAAAACATGTTTGAATATTTAATAAAATTTTCTCCAAAAATTCTTTTTATTGTAGAAGGAACTTTGATCACTTTAAAATATAGCGTTATTGCTGTTATATTTGGTCTAGTTATAGGAGTATTGCTAGCACTTTGTAAGGTAAATAAAAATCGTGCATTAAGACTTTTCGCAGATTTTTATACTTCCATTTTTAGAGGCACACCTTTATTAATTCAGTTAAGTATTATATATTTTGCATCACCTTATTTAATAGGTATTAAATTTACTGTATTTATGGCAGGTGCTATTTCTTTTTCTCTTAATTCAGGTGCTTATGTTTCGGAAGTAATAAGAGCAGGAATTAATGCAGTTGATAAAGGGCAGTTTGAGGCGGCAGAAGCTCTTGCTATCCCCAAATTTTTGATTATGAAAGATATAATTTTGCCACAAGCAATTAAAAATATTTTTCCATCGCTAACCAATGAGCTTATTAATTTAATCAAAGAGTCAGCCATTATTTCAATGTTTGGAGAAATGGACTTGATGAAAAGAGCACAAATTGTATCGCTTGAGACGTATAATTATTTTTTCCCCATGATTGTTGCCGCTTGTTGTTACTATATTTTAGTGATGCTAATAAGTTTTATAGCAAGAATAATAGAGAAAAAACTAATTGTTAGTTAAAACATACTTGCTTTTATGGAAAAAGTAATTATAATTTAAATTTAGTGTAATTTAATTTGACAGTGTAAATATATTATTTACATTTGTAAAATCATTTAAAATTCAAAGGGCAAAAGTAGTTTTTGCCCTTTAATCATCGTATGTACCTTTGATATTTCAAGATTTGGTACGTCAAATTTCGGGATTCGTTTTTGCTCACGTACTATTTGTACGCTGTGCAGTCTCACCGCTTATTTGACTTCCAACTTTTGAAATCTCTGTGGTACTTGTAAGTTTTTTTGGAGTGTTTTTTTAATGCCAACATATAATCAATTAGTACGTTTTGAAAGAAAATCAAAAGTTCGTAAAACTAAATCTCCTGCGTTAGAGGCTAATCCTTTTAAAAGTGGAGTTTGTTTAGTAGTGAAAACTGTTACTCCTAAAAAGCCTAACTCAGCTCTTCGTAAAGTAGCAACTGTGCGTTTAAGTAATAAAAGAACAGTAAATGTTTATATTCCTGGTGAAAAACATAGTGTGAAAGAGCACGATAGAGTATTAGTAAGAGGCGGGCAAGTTCCTGATCTTCCAGGGGTAAAATATCACGTGGTACTCGGTGCTTATGATATTGCTGGAGTTAAAGGGCGTAAACAAGGTCGTTCACGTTATGGTGCTCCTCGTAAACAAGTTGTAGCTACAAAAAAATAATTATTAGTTAGAGAGAAAAAGTCAAATGTCACGTCGTCACGCCGCAGAAAAGCGAGTAATTTTACCTGATATGAAGTATAACAGTGTTTTACTTTCTAGGTTCATCAATAATATTATGAAAGAGGGAAAAAAAGCTCTCGCAGAAAAAATAGTTTATTCTGCTTTCGATAAAATTGAAAAGAAACATAAAGCTGATCCGTATCAGACTTTCAGTAATGCTATGAATAATGTAAAGCCATATTTGGAAGTAACTTCTGTAAGAGTAGGTGGAGCTAATTATCAAGTTCCAACTCCGGTTGATGAAAGAAGAGGCTATGCTCTTGCATCTCGTTGGATTATTACAGCGGCAACAAAGCGTTCTGAAAAAATGATGATTGATAAACTCGCTGAAGAATTATTTGAAGCTTCAAATAATAGAGGTGTTGCTATTAAGAAGAAAGAAGACACTCATAAAATGGCTGAAGCTAATAAAGCTTTCTCACACTTTAGCCCTAAAAAAACAAAGCAGGGTAACTAAATATGAGTAAAAAGCTTGAAAATATCCGTAATATCGGTATATGTGCTCATATTGATGCAGGTAAAACTACTACTACAGAACGTATTCTATATTATACAGGTAAATCCCATAAAATAGGTGAAGTTCATGAGGGCGGTGCTACCATGGACTGGATGGAGCAGGAGCAAGAACGTGGTATAACAATTACCTCGGCTGCTACTACTTGTAGATGGCAAGATAAACAAATTAATATTATTGATACTCCTGGACACGTTGACTTTACAATTGAAGTAGAGCGTTCTTTACGTGTTCTTGATGGTGCTGTTGCAGTGTTTGATGGCGTTGCAGGTGTTGAACCTCAATCTGAAACAGTATGGAGACAAGCTGATAAATATAATGTTCCTAGAATGTGTTTTGTCAATAAAATGGACAGAATGGGAGCAGACTTTTATAGATGCGTTGACATGATCAAGGATCGTTTAGGAGCAAAGCCTTTAGTTATTCAGCTTCCAATAGGTATTGAAGAAAATTTCAAAGGGGTTGTTGATCTTGTTAAAATGCAAGCAGTAGTTTGGAAAGATGAGTCTTTAGGTGCTGAGTATTCTTATCAAGAAATTCCTGATGACATGAAAGCAAAAGCAGAAGAATATCGTGCTAATTTGCTTGATATGGTTGTTGAGCTAGACGATAAAATCATGGAAAAATACTTGTCTGGTGAGGAAGTAACTGAAGAAGAGATTAAGAAGTTAATAAGAAAAGGTACTATTTCAGCAGCTTTTTATCCAGTTTTATGTGGTAGTGCATTTAAAAATAAAGGCGTACAGCCTCTACTTGATGCTGTAGTAGATTATTTACCATCACCTATTGATATTGCTACAGTAAAAGGTGTTGAAGTTAGTACAGGTGAAGAAAAAGACTTCCCTATTTCTGTTTCTGAGCCATTTTCTGCCTTAGCATTTAAAATTATGAATGATCCGTTTGTTGGTTCATTAACTTTTATTAGAGTGTATTCAGGTAAGATTACTTCCGGAACAACTGTTATTAATACTGTAAAGAATAAGAGAGAGAAAATAGGTAGAATGCTATTAATGCATGCTAATAACCGTGAGGATGTAAAAGAAGCATCAGCAGGTGATATAGTAGCATTAGCAGGGCTTAAAGATACTACTACTACTGGTGATACATTATCAGATGAAGATAAAAAAGTAATTCTCGAAAGAATGGAATTCCCTGAGCCAGTTATTGAGCTTGCAGTAGAGCCTAAGTCAAAGGTTGATCAAGAAAAAATGGGACTAGCTCTTTCTCGTTTAGCAGCTGAAGATCCTTCATTTAGAACTTCAACTGATCAAGAAACAGGGCAAACTGTTATTAAAGGAATGGGTGAGCTTCATTTAGAGATCATTATCGATCGTATGAGAAGAGAGTTTAAAGTTGAAGCAAATATTGGAGCTCCTCAAGTTGCATATCGTGAAACAATTACTAAAGCTTGCGAAATTGATTATACTCATAAAAAGCAATCAGGCGGTGCAGGTCAATTTGCACGTGTAAAAATTATTTTTGAACCTCTAAAAGATGTAAAAGATCTAAAAGAAGAAGATAAAAATAAGAGCTTCATTTTTGAAAGTAAAATTGTTGGCGGTGCTGTACCTAAAGAATATATTCCTGGCGTAGAAAAAGGATTAAATAACATTAGGGAAACAGGCGTAATTGCAGGTTATCCTATGATCGATTTTAAAGCTACATTAATTGATGGTGCTTTCCATGATGTGGATTCTAGCGTACTTGCGTTTGAAATTGCAGCAAAAGCAGCATTTAGAGAGGGAATGCCTAAAGGTAATCCTAAATTGCTTGAGCCGATTATGAAAGTTGAGGTGATTACACCAGATGAGTATATGGGTGATGTTATTGGTGATTTAAATAGTCGTAGAGGACAAGTTCAAGGTATGGAGCCAAGAGGTAATGCTCAAGTGATCAAGGCATATGTTCCTTTAGCTGAAATGTTCGGTTATGTTAATACGCTTAGATCTTTATCACAAGGTAGAGCTCAGTATAGCATGGTATTTAATCATTATGATCAAGTACCAACTCAAGTTGCAGATACTATTAAAGCTAAAAAATAATATTTATTATTAGCTTAAAATTAAAAATATTATATTTAAATAAAAAGGTTTTCAATAAATTTTGTTGATTTTTTATTTAAAATATGATAGGAGTGTAGCTCAATTGGTAGAGCACCGGTCTCCAAAACCGGAGGTTGCGGGTTCGATGCCTGTCGCTCCTGCCATTACAAATAATAGGGTTTTTACTATAAAATAACTTATAAATATGTTTAAAGAATATAAAATATATAAGTTTTTTGAACAAGTTAAACAAGAAGCTTATAAAGTAGTTTGGCCCACTAAAAAAGAGTTAACTGCTTCGACTTTAGTAGTCATAGTAGCGGTTTTTGTTTTTAGCCTAATTTGTTTAGTGCTCGATTATGGTATACATAATATAATACAAATTTTACTTAACATCGGTAAATAAGTTATCAAGGAATAAATTGTGGCAGAACAAAATATAGATGATATATTGTCAAATTCTGAAAAAGATACAAAAAAGTGGTACGTTATACATACTGCATCAGGAGCAGAAAATCGTATAAAACGAATTATGCTTGAGAGAATTAGCAAGCAGAAAATGTCAGATTTTTTTGATGATATATTAGTACCGGTTTTTGGTGTTTCCGAAGTTAAACGCAGTAAAAACGTCAAGGTAGAAAAAAAATTAATGCCTAGTTATATTCTAATAAAAATGAATATGACAGATAAATCTTGGCATTTAGTAAAAAATATACCAGGAGTAACAGGCTTTTTAGGTAGTAAAACTACTCCAAAAGCTCTTACAGAAAGCGAAATACAGAATATTAGATTAGAAACAGAAGCTAAAGAAGCAAAAGATGCGAAATTATATGAGGTCGGCGAAATAGTAACTGTTACAGAAGGACCTTTTGAAACCTTTACAGGTACTGTAGAAGAAGTAGATCAAGAAAAAGCTAGATTAAAAGTTTCAGTATCAATATTTGGTAAAGCAACTCCGATAGAGTTGAGCTTTACTCAAGTAAAGAAAAACGACTAATGTAAATAGATTGTAAATAAATAAAATTATTATTTGATTATCTTTAAAAATAAAAGAAAATTCTAAGACTATAATAAGAAAGAAAAGAAGGATATTTGTAAATGGCACAAAAAATAGAAGGTCATATTAACTTGAATGTAAATGCTGGTGAAGCTACCGCTGCTCCTCCTATAGGGTCAACGCTTGGACAAAGAAAAGTTAATATTATGGAATTTTGTAAAGCTTTTAACGCTGCTACACAAAGTATTGAAAAAGGAACACCTCTTCCAACTGTTATTACTATATATGTAGATAAGAGTTTTACTTTTATAGTTAAAACACCGCCGGCATCTTATCTTATAAAGAAATATGCTAAAGTTAAAAAAGGGTCTGGGGCTACTAAAAAGGAAGCTGTGGTAGGTAAAATCACTATGGATGATTGCCGTGAGATTGCAAAGTTAAAAATGCCTGATTTAAATACAAAAGATATTAAAGCTGCAACAAAGATTATTTGTGGTAGTGCAGCATCTATGGGAATTGAAGTTGTAGGGAATTAATTATTATGTCAAATAACAAAGATGTTGCTATAAAATCTAGCGGCGGTAAGAAAATAAGAGAAGCACGCATTAAAGTAAGATCGGATAGTTTATATAATTTAACAACTGCGGTTGAGAAATTAAAATCCGCTTCTTATGTTAAATTTGATCCAACCTTAGAAATAGTTATGAAGCTTGGAATTGATCCAAGACATTCTGATCAAATGGTACGTGGTGTAGTTAATTTACCCGCAGGTACAGGTAAGACTGTAAGAGTTGCCGTTATTTGTAAAGAAGAAAGAGAAGAAGAAGCGAAAGTTGCAGGTGCAGATTTAGTAGGCTCAACCAATATTATTGATGAAATTAAAGCTGGTAAGATCAATTTTGATGTATGTATAGCTACTCCTGATATGATGGCAGTTATAGGTTCAGTTGCAAGAATTTTAGGACCAAAAGGTTTAATGCCGAATCCTAAACTCGGAACTGTGACATTAGATATTAAGGGTGCTGTTAAGAATGCTAAAAGTGGTCAAGTAGAATATAGAGCAGAAAAAGCAGGTATAATTCACGCAGGGCTTGGAAAATTATCTTTTCCGGATCAAGATTTATTAAAAAATTTGAAAGCGTTTATTGATGCAGTAGTTAAAGCAAAACCTACTGGAGTGAAAGGAAGTTATTTAAAAGCAATATATTTATCTTCTACTATGGGTGCATCAGTACAAATAGATTTAGCTAGTATAGCATAAACTAAATTTAATACATTTGAGTCTAGATCCTTTAGCAAAGCCTAATATATTAAACTCGTTTGTAATAAATTTTATAAATTATGCGGTGAAAGCCACTATAGCTTTAAGTAAAACTTTACAAATTGACTAATATGTCAGTGAAGATAAATTTACTAAGTTTATACTGTTTTTATAAGTAGACTAATAAAATATAAAAAAATAGCTATCTTAATAAATAATAAGTTATTGAGAAAAATATAGAAACATCTCAAGTGTTGTAACAAGGAGAATTAATAAAGTGTTAAGATCAGAAAAACCGGAAGTTGTAGAAGAAATAGCAAGTATTTATAAAGATTCGCCATCTGTAATCGTTGCTCATTATCACGGATTAACTGTTAGTGAAGTCAATTCACTTAGAGAGTCTCTTAAGTCTAAAGATGCAGGTTTTAAAGTTGTTAAAAATACTTTAGCAAAAATAGCAGCAAATAAAGCAGGTCTTGATGATATCGTAAGCTTATTTTCAGGTCCTACCGCTATTGTTTATTCTAAAGAACCGGTTGAAATGGCAAAATTAGTAGTTAATTTTGCTAAAAGTAATGAAAATCTTAAGATTGTTGGCGGTATAGTCGATAAACAAGTATTAAATGAACATTCAATAAAAGAACTTTCTAAGTTACCTTCATTAAATGAGCTTAGAAGTAAAATTGTTGGGTTATTACAAGCTCCGGCTACTAAGATTGCAGGCGTTTTACAAGCACCGTCTTCAAGCTTAGCCAGGGTAATACAAGCAAATGCTAGTAAAAATTAATTCAGATAATAATATATAAAAGTAAAAAGGAAAAAATTATGGCAGATTTAGCTAAAATTGAAGAACAATTATCATCTTTAACATTAATGCAAGCAGCTGAGCTTGTAAAAATGTTAGAAGAAAAATGGGGTGTATCTGCAGCAGCACCTGTAGCTGTAGCAGCCGCTGCCGCTCCTGCTGCTGAAGCAGCTGCTGAAAAAACTGATTTTGAAGTAGTTTTAGCTTCTAGCGGTGATAAAAAAGTGGAAGTAATTAAAGTTGTAAAAGAAATTACAGGTCTTGGTTTAATTGAAGCTAAAAAATTAGTTGATGAAGCTCCAAAACCAATTAAGAGTAATGTGAAAAAAGCAGAAGCAGAAGAAATTAAAAGCAAATTAGAAGCTGCTGGAGCAAAAGTAGAATTAAAGTAATTTTATTTTTATAATAAATTTTTTACGTTAATATAAAATTTAAAATTGCTTATTAGAATTTTTAAAAGCCTTATTTTAGTAATTAAATTTAAATAAGGCTTTTAGCTATTTTGTTAATGAATTACTTTTTTATAAAGTGATTTGTTAGTAATTTCTAGTAGTTAACGCTAAGTTAAAAATTACCATTAAAAATTTTTATCAAAATTATCTTCATTTAACAAAAATTTTAGTTAATGTATTTAAGTTATATAAAGTGTAACACCATATTTACGTAACTTAGACCTTAAGCATTAAAATATACACACTTTGAAAAGTGTTAATAATGCAAATTTTAAGATAAAAATTTAATCTTAAAATTCGACTAAAGAGATTAGGGTTTTGGCAAGATTTGTCCTTAATTAAATGAAGATTTACCGTAAATTATATTAAAAAAATTTACAGTATAAAAATGATAGCAAAAGCCACCTTAAGCTATTATTTCCTTGTTTTTATCAGTATTAAGACAGATTTTTTAAAATCTTATCTTAATGCTTGCGTTAATAAAGTTTAATAATAAGTCTATTAAGTTTCTTTAACTGTTAACTTCAATGTTGATAGTTAATTTTTTATCAGTCAGGAGATTATATGGTTTCATTAAGGGATAATATTGAAGTACAACCCTTGTCACATAATAAAAGAGTAAGAAAAAATTTTGGTCATATAAATTTAGTAGCAGATATACCGAATTTGATTGAAATTCAAAAAAATTCATATGAAAAAAATTTTCTACAGCTAGATACAAAAGATTCCGAAAGAAAAAATAAAGGCTTACAATCTATATTAAATTCAATTTTTCCTATCTCTGATCCTTCTAATATAGCTAATTTAGAATTCGTTAAATATGAATTTGATACTCCAAAATATGATGTGGAGGAATGCACTCAAAGAAGCTTAAGCTATGATTCTGCTCTTAAAGTAACCTTAAGATTAAGTATCTGGGATATAGACGAAGATACTGGAAGCCGAGAGATTAAAGGTATCAAAGAGCAGCAAGTATATATGGGTAATATCCCATTAATGACTAAAAATGGTACTTTTATCATTAATGGTACAGAAAGGGTAGTTGTATCGCAAATGCATCGCTCACCTGGGGTATTCTTCTATCATGATGAGGGCAAAGTTCATTCTTCTAGAAAACTTTTATATTCTGCACGTGTTATTCCATATAGAGGATCATGGCTTGATTTAGAGTTTGATGCTAAAGATATTATTTATTTTAGAATAGATAGAAAAAGAAAACTTTATGCTACTACTTTGCTTAAAGCAATAGGCATGAGTACAGAAGAAATTATAAAATTTTATTATGATTCAGTAAATTATAAAGTTGTTAAAAATAAGGGATGGGCAGTTAAATTTATGCCTAGCCATATTACTGCTCATAGATTAACAAGTGATTTAATAGATGCTGATACGGGAAATGTTTTGCTTAAAGCAGGGCAAAAAATTACTCCTCGCTTAGCTAAAAAATATGCTGGGGAAGGACTTAATAATATTTTAGTATCTCATAAAGCTTTGATTGGTAAATATTTATCTGAGGATTTAAAAGACCCTGAAAGCGATGAAATATTAGCAAAAATCGGTGAAATGATTACTGTTGAATTACTTAGTGTAATTAGTGATCTTAAAATTAAAAATATTAGCGTATTAGTAATTAATCCTCAATCTGGTCCATATATAAGAAATACTTTATTTTCTGATAAAAACCAAGATCGTGAATCAGCATTATTTGATATTTTTAGAGTATTAAGACCGGGAGAGCCTGCTAATATTGAAGCTGCTGAAAGTTTATTTTATAATTTATTCTTTGACCCTGAAAGATATGATCTTTCAGAAGTAGGTCGAATAAAAATGAATTCAAGGTTAGAACTAAATATCTCTGATGAAACTACTGTTTTAACTACAGATGATATAAAAAATATACTAAGAGTTTTAGTAGAGCTTAAAGATCGCAAAGGGATTATAGACGATATTGATCACTTAGGTAACAGAAGGGTTAGATCGGTTGGTGAATTGATAGAAAATCAATTCAGAATAGGTCTTGTCCGGATGGAAAAGTCAGTAGTTGAAAGAATGTCGGCAGGTGATATTGATACAGTAATGCCTCACGATTTAGTGAATTCCAAAATTTTAGTTTCTGTAGTAAAGGAATTCTTCAGTACTTCGCAATTATCCCAATTTATGGATCAAACAAATCCATTGTCTGAAATAACTCATAAAAGAAGATTATCAGCATTAGGGCCTGGTGGTCTTAGTCGTGATAGAGCAGGTTTTGAAGTGCGTGATGTGCATCCGACTCATTACGGTCGTATCTGTCCTATTGAAACACCTGAAGGTCAAAATATCGGACTAATTAACTCTATGGCAACTTATGCTAGAATAAATAAGCATGGTTTTATAGAAAGCCCATATAGAAAAGTCAAAGATGGGCATGTAACCGATGAAGTAGTATATCTTTCAGCTATTGAAGAAGGGAAGTATAAGATCGGTCAAGCAAATTCTAAGGTTGATAAAGATGGGATATTACAGGGCGAATTTATTAATTGCCGAGTTGAAGGTGGCAATTTTGTAATGGTAGAGCCACACGAAGTAGACTTCATTGATGTAACGCCTATGCAGGTTGTATCTGTTGCAGCTTCTCTTATACCGTTCTTAGAAAATGATGATGCTAACCGTGCTTTGATGGGATCAAACATGCAAAGACAAGCGGTTCCTTTAATTAAAACTGATGCACCTTTTGTGGGTACAGGAGTTGAGGGAGTAGTAGCAAAAGATTCTGGAGCATCTGTGCTTGCATTAAATGATGGTATAGTTGAGCAAGTAGATTCAAATAGAATTGTAATTAGAGCTATTGCTCAAAAAACCGAAAGTGCACCTTCAGTTGATATTTATAACTTATTAAAATTCCAAAAATCTAATCATAATACTTGTATCAATCAAAAACCTTTAGTTAAGGTAGGTCATTATGTTAAGAAGAATGATATTATAGCTGACGGACCTAGTACCGATAATGGTGAAATTGCTTTAGGCAGAAATGTTTTAGTCGCTTTCTTGCCTTGGAATGGATACAATTTTGAAGATTCAATTTTAATATCAGAGCGAATAGTAAAAGAAGACGTATTTACTTCTGTCCATATTGAAGAGTTTGAAGTAATAGCAAGAGATACTCGCCTTGGTCCTGAAGAGATTACTCGTGATATACCGAACGTAAGCGAGGAAGCTCTGCGTCATTTAGATGAAGTCGGAATAATTTATGTAGGTGCAGAAGTAAAAGCAGGTGATATTTTAGTAGGGAAAGTAACGCCGAAAAGTGAATCACCTATTACTCCTGAGGAAAAATTACTGAGAGCTATTTTTGGAGAAAAAGCTTTTGATGTGAAAGATTCATCGCTGCATGTTCCTTCCGGGGTTAGCGGAACGGTAGTAGAAGTAAGAGTATTCTCTCGTCGAGGTGTTGAAAAAGATCAGCGTGCTATTGCTATTGAAAAACAACAAATTGAGAAATTAGCAAAAGACCGTGATGATGAATTAGAAATTATTGAGCATTTTGTATTTAGTTGGCTTGAGAAGCTTTTAGTAGGACAGGTAAGTATTAATGGTCCTAAGACAGTAAAGACTGGGCAAACTATTACAAGCGAAATATTAAAAGGTTTATCTAAAGGACAACTTTGGCAGTTTACTGTTGAAGATGCAAATGTAATGAACGAAATAGAGCAGCTAAAAGGTCATTATGATGGCAAAAAAGAAGCTCTTAATAAGAGGTTCGCTACTAAGGTAGAAAAATTACAAAGCGGAGACGATTTACCTCAAGGTGCTTTAAAAGTAGTAAAAGTATTTATCGCAACTAAGCATAAATTACAACCTGGTGATAAAATGGCAGGAAGACACGGAAATAAAGGTGTTATTTCACGTATTGTGCCAGAAGAGGATATGCCATTCTTAGAAGATGGGACTGTAGTTGATATTGTTCTCAATCCTTTAGGTCTTCCTTCTCGTATGAATATAGGGCAAGTGCTTGAAACTCATCTTGGTTGGGCATCAGTGAATCTAGCAAAAAAAATAGCAGGTTTAGTAGAAGAACATAAAACTAAACATGCAAGTATTGAGAAGATTAAGAAGTTTTTAATCGAGCTATATGGTGAGAATATTAATCATATACTTGAAAAATCTGACGAAGAAATTATTTCATTCTGTAATGAAGCTGCTAAGGGAGTATATTTTGCAACTCCAGTATTTGATGGTGCAAAGGTTGAAGACGTTAAGGATATGCTAAGGCTTGCAGGTCAAGATCTTTCAGGGCAAGTAAAGCTAATTGATGGTAGAACAGGTGAATATTTTGATCGCTTAGTAACTGTAGGGCAGAAATATTTATTAAAGCTACATCACTTGGTAGATAATAAAATTCACTCTCGTTCTATAGGTCCTTATAGTTTAGTGACTCAGCAACCTCTTGGAGGAAAATCGCATTTTGGTGGTCAGCGTTTCGGGGAAATGGAATGCTGGGCATTACAAGCATATGGAGCTGCTTATACGTTACAAGAAATGTTAACTGTTAAATCAGATGACGTAAATGGTAGAATTAAGATTTATGACTCTATAGTGCGTGGTGAAAATAATTTTGAATCTGGTATTCCTGAATCATTTAACGTGATGATAAAAGAATTTAGATCTTTATGTCTTAATGTAAAACTTGAAGTGACTTCTTAAGGATTACTGAATAAAACTATTAAAATTTTCTTTTAGGAGGAGTATATAATGCTGCTCTTGAAAGAAAAGAAGTATACTCACACAACGACTCTAATAAAGAAGTATAATGCAGATACTTCAAAATTTGGGAGCAAATAAGCGGTGAGGCGTAGAAAATTACGTGAGCACAAGCCCCCAAATCTTGAAGTATCAAAGGTATATAAGAGCAATTTTAAGGAAAAAGTATTTATGAGTGTAGTAAATTTTTACGGACAATTAAGTAATACTCAACAATTTGATCAGATAAGAATTAATATAGCAAGTCCAGAACAAGTACGTTCATGGTCTTTCGGTGAAGTAATAAAACCTGAAACTATTAATTATCGTACTTTTAAACCTGAAAAAGATGGTTTATTTTGTGCAAGAATTTTTGGTCCAGTAAAAGATTATGAATGTCTTTGCGGTAAGTATAAGCGAATGAAAAACCGCGGTATTACTTGTGAAAAGTGCGGTGTTGAGGTTACTGTTTCTAGAGTAAGACGTGAAAGAATGGGGCATATTGAACTTGCGGCTCCCGTTGCTCATATTTGGTTTCTAAAGTCTCTTCCTTCAAGAATTAGTACGCTTCTTGATATGACGATGCGAGATATAGAAAAAATTCTTTATTTTGAAAATTATGTGGTAGTTGATCCTGGATTATCTATTCTACAAAAAGGTGAGCTTTTAACTGAAGAAGAGCTGCAAAAAGCAAAGGATAAATACGGGGAAGATGCATTTACTGCCTCTATTGGTGCAGAAGTAGTACAACAAATGCTAAAAGAGCTTGATTTCCCAACATTAAAGCAAGAGCTGTACGAAGAACTACAAAATACGACTTCAGAAGTAAAAAAGAAAAAGTTAGTAAAGCGTTTAAAATTAGTAGAAGACTTTTTAGAATCTGAAAATAAGCCAGAATGGATGATTATGAACGTGTTGCCGGTCATGCCTCCTGAACTTAGACCGCTTGTTATGTTAGATGGTGGAAGATTCGCTACTTCAGATCTTAATGAACTTTATAGAAGAGTAATTAATAGAAATAATCGTCTAAAGAAGCTTATAGAGTCAAAAGCACCTGATATAATTGTTAGAAATGAAAAAAGAATGCTGCAAGAAGCAGTGGATGCGTTATTTGATAACGGACGCCGTGGTAGAGCAGCAAAAAATGCTAATAAGCGTCCATTTAAGTCATTAAGCGATATGCTAAAAGGTAAGCAAGGTCGTTTCCGTCAAAACTTACTTGGTAAAAGGGTGGACTACTCAGGACGTTCAGTTATCGTAGTAGGACCTGAGCTTAAACTTCATCAGTGCGGTTTACCTAAAAAAATGGCTCTAGAACTGTTCAAGCCGTTTATTTACTCAAAACTTGAATTATATGGTATTGCTACAACTATTAAAGCAGCTAAAAGAATGGTTGAGGCTGAAAAGCCTGAAGTTTGGGATGTGCTTGAGGAAGTTATAAGAGAACACCCTG
Organism: Rickettsia bellii RML369-C; assembly: GCF_000012385.1. Taxonomy (NCBI): domain Bacteria; kingdom Pseudomonadati; phylum Pseudomonadota; class Alphaproteobacteria; order Rickettsiales; family Rickettsiaceae; genus Rickettsia; species Rickettsia bellii. The sequence goes on along the minus strand of NC_007940.1, from coordinate 1,245,048 downwards.
TATTACTTAACAGAGCTCCGACACTGCACCGTTTGGGTATCCAAGCATTTGAGCCATTATTAATCGAAGGTAAGGCAATACAGCTTCATCCGCTTGTTTGTGCCGCTTTCAATGCGGACTTTGACGGGGACCAAATGGCTGTACATATTCCTTTATCGATTGAAGCCCAGCTTGAAGCTAGGGTATTTATGATGTCTACTAATAATATTTTAAGCCCCGCTAATGGACGTCCTATTATTGTACCAGATAAAGATATAGTACTCGGCTTATATTATTTAACGCTTGCTTTTGATCATGAGGTAGGTGAGGGGATGATGTTCTCAGACCTAACTGAAATGGAGCATGCTTTATATAACAAATTTATAACGATTCATACTAAGATAAAATATCGTCGTAATCAGTTAAATGCTGAGGGTAAAATAGTTCCTGTTATAGTTGATACTACTTATGGAAGATTAATGGTTGGTGAGTTGTTGCCTTCTAATCCTAATATAGAATATAAGTTTATTAATAAGCCTTTAACTAAAAAGGATATATCTCTAGTAATAGATTTAGTCTATCGTCACTGCGGTCAAAAAGCTACAGTAATTTTTGCTGATCAGTTGATGAAGCTTGGTTTCAAATATGCTTGTTCTTCAGGTATTTCTTTTGGTATGGATGATATGGTTGTACCAAAATCTAAAATTGTTCATATCGATGAAACACAGCTTGAGATTAAGGAATTTGAGCAGCAATATTCAAATGGTTTAATTACTTACGGCGAAAAATATAACAAGGTAATTGATGCATGGTCAAGATGTACTGATAGAGTAGCTAATGACATGATGAAAGAAATTGCTAAACCACCTGTTAGTGATGATTCAAATCAACAGAAGATAAACTCTATATATATGATGGCTATTTCAGGTGCTAGAGGGTCTTTCCAGCAGATTAAACAGCTTGGTGGTATGCGTGGGCTTATGACTAAATCAAATGGTCAAATTATACCAACACCTATTATCGCTAACTTTAAGGAAGGATTAACTGTATTTGAATGCTTTAACTCTGCTAACGGAATGCGTAAAGGGCAAATAGATACAGCTTTAAAAACTGCAAGCTCAGGTTACTTAACAAGAAAATTAGTAGATGTTGCACAAGATTGTATTATTACTGAAAAAGATTGTAACACTGATAAAGGTATTGAAGTAAAGAGTATTATAGAAGGTGGTGAAGTAATAGTGCCTTTAGCTGAAATGATTTTAGGTCGTACGGCAGCTATTAATATATATCATCCGGTGACTAATGATTTAATTCTCACCAAAGGTGAATTAATTAATGAGTCTAAATTAGAGCAAATTGAGTCTGCAGGTTTAGATAGAATTATGATTAAGTCGGTATTAACCTGTGAAAGTTCCACCGGTATATGTGCTATATGTTATGGTAGAGATCTTGCTACTGGTTCGTTAGTTTCCGAAGGGGAAGCTATAGGTGTGATCGCTGCTCAATCTATCGGTGAGCCTGGTACACAGCTTACAATGAGAACTTTCCACATTGGAGGAGCAGCAACGAAAGGAGCAGAAGTTTCTTCTGTAGAAGCTTCATATGATGCGAAAGTAAAAATTCTTAGCCGTAACGTGGTTATTAATTCCGAAGAACGCAAAATTGTTATGAGCCGTAACTGTGAGTTATTATTACTTGATAATAACGGCAATGAAAAAGCTCATAGTAAAATCCCATATGGTGCTAGATTACTTGTTGACGAGGGTGATATGGTTACTAAGACGCAGAAGCTTGCAGAATGGGATCCATATACCATACCTATCATTACTGAAAAATCTGGTAAGGTATTATTTAAAGATATGGTTGAGGGGATTTCGGTTCGTGATGTAACTGATGAGGCAACTGGTATTCCAAGCAAAGTTATCATTGAATCAAAACAATATTCACGTGGAGCAGAACTAAGACCACGAATCCAGCTTCTTGACGCTAAAGGTGAAATTATCATGTTATCAAATGGTTTAGAAGCAAGATATTATTTACCAGTTGGAGCGGTTTTAAGTGTAGAAGATGGGGTGCAGATATCAGTAGGTGATATAATTGCACGTATTCCTAAAGAGTCAACTACTACTAAGGATATTACTGGTGGTTTACCAAGAGTAGCCGAGCTTTTCGAAGCAAGACGTCCAAAAGATCATGCAGTGATTGCTGAGATAGATGGGCGAGTAGAGTTCGGTAAAGATTATAAATCTAAGAGACGTATTATTATACACCCAGTTGACGGTTCAATGGGTCTTGAGTATATGGTGCCAAAAGGTAAGCATGTTGTGGTTAATGAGGGAGACTTTGTTAAGAAAGGTGACTTATTAATTGATGGTAATCCAGTACTTCAGGATATTTTAAAAGTGATGGGTGTAGAACTTCTTGCAAGCTATATTGTTAAAGAGGTCCAGGCTGTTTATCGTTTACAAGGGGTAAAAATTGATGATAAGCACATAGAAGTAATTATTCGTCAGATGTTACAAAAAGTAGAAATAACAGACTCAGGCGGTACTACATTATTAGTAGGTGAGAAGATAGATCGACGTGAATTTGACGAAATAAATGAAAAAGCAATTAAGAATGGTTTAAGACCTGCTGATGCTCAGTTAATATTACAAGGTATTACTAAGTCTTCTCTGCAAACTAGATCATTTATATCTGCTGCATCATTCCAAGAAACTACTAGGGTTTTAACCGAAGCTGCTATTGCTGGTAAGGTTGATAAGCTACGAGGACTTAAAGAGAATGTTATAGTTGGGCGTTTAGTACCTGCAGGGACAGGGTTTCTTTATGGACAAAATGCGTAAAGTAGCAGCAAAACTTGACGAAGAAAATGCTTAAGGTTAAAAAGCAATCTCATAAGGAAATATATTCCTGAGGTTGCTTCGTCAAAATTCAGCTATTAATATAACAAGATATAGAATCTTGTTATATTGACTAAAAATAGTATTACCCGCTTTTTTCTCAACGGATAATACTGAAGTAGTAATTATTTTCCCTTTTCTACACCTGGCTTACATAATAATTTGCCTAAACATAAAAATGAATATATCCCACAAAAACCAATAATTATATAAAGTAACTTAACGATAATTGGGAATGAACCAAATAAAAGTGTTACTAGGTTAAAATTGAATAGTCCAATTAGTCCCCAATTTATAGCACCTATAGAAGATAGTAAATGTATAGTAGTAATAAGTGGATTACTAGAAGTATTTATTAGCATATTTTGCTCTCCATATTATTGATGTTTAAGTAAATCTAGACTTCAAAACAATTTACCATACAATTATAATTTCCTATTTTTAGATAGATGTCCATTGAAATTTTTATATTTGTAAAATTATTTTACAAATTATTAATTTTTCTTAAATGTTTGATATATTACAGGTATAACAAAAATTGTAAATATAGTACCAATGCTTAAGCCACCAACTATTACAAGACCAATAGAATTACGAGCACTAGCTCCCGCACCTGTTGCAAAAATCAATGGTATACTACCTACAACAGCAGCAAGTGTAGTCATTAAGATTGGTCGCAGGCGAAGAGTACAAGCTTCTATTATAGCATTTCTAATATTTGCTCCTTTTTCCCTTAGTTGGTTAGCAAATTCTACTATCATAATAGAGTTCTTAGTGATTAGCCCAATTAAAGTAATAAGCCCGATATTACTATACATATTAAGACTGTTACCTGAAATCCAAAGAGTAAGCACGCCACCGGTTATTGAAAAAGGTACAGCAAGCAATATTAATAATGGATCAACAAAGCTTTCAAATTGTGCTGCAAGCACCAAATAAATGAATATGAGAGCAAAGCCAAATGTCATAAGCATATTACTATCTGCTTCTTTCATTTGTTTAATTTCCCCAATATATTCGAGTATAGTATTACCTGGATCAAGTAATTTAACTGCTATCTTATTAATTTCGTTAATTGCCTCTTCGATTTTACTATCAGGGCTAAGATCGGAAGAGATGGTAACAGATTTTGAGTTGTTATAATGGCTATATGATTTTACGGATATTTTTTCTGTGATATTAGCTATTGATTCAAGGGGCAACATATTATTATTTTTTGTTGGTATCAGAATTTTACTAAAATCACTAATGCTACTACGATCTTTTTGATTAAATTGCAGCATCACTTCATACAGATCGTTCCCCATTCTAAAATCACCTACTTGTTGACCTGCCAGCAAATACTGCACTGTTTTACCAATATTTGCCATATTCATTCCATACAAATAAGCTTTATCACGATTAATTTCGATAGCAATAGTTGGCATTGCTGATTGTAGGTTTCTATTAACATTAGAAAAAATCGGGTTTGCTTTCATTATATCTATAAATTGCTGCGATATTTTATCTAGATCATCATACTCAAGATTTGTTTGAATAGTAAATTCGATAGGGCTACCTCCGCCACTACTGACCATCGAGCGAGGATCCATAGCAAAAACTTTCATACCTGCTATCTCGGAGAACTGTTTATTTAGCATATTCTTGATTGTTTCTTGCGATCTAGAACGCTGCTTCCAATCTTTTAATGGTACGAAAGAAAGGACATTATCACTACCGCCTGCTCCTATTACCATTAAGTAACCTGCTATGTCTTTATAATTAGCAAGGATTTTCTCAGCTTCTATTACTACTTCAGTAGAATGCTCTAAGCTAGATCCTTCCGGTCCTTTAAAAGATAATTGCAAGAACCCGTCATCTTCTTGAGGTATAAAGGTTTTTTGCACAAATTTAAAACTGATTATTAATACCACAAATGATGCAGCAATAATTAGGACAAATTTCTTTTTATTATCAAAAGTTAGGTTTAGGTAATAAATATATTTGTCCTGTATTAATTGTAAAAGCTCATTGAATTTAACTAGAAACTTAAGTGTCGGAGCGTTATGTTTAGTAATCATACGACTTGACATCATGGGTGTTAAGGTTAAGGCTACAAATCCTGAAAATAAAACACAAAACGCTAAAGTCCATGCGAATTCTATGAATAATTTCCCAACAAACCCATCTATAAATCCAACAGGTAAAAATACAGCAGCAAGTGTAATAGTCATTGCAATAATTGCGAATCCTATTTCTTTAGAGGCAAGCAATGCCGCTTCCATGGGTTTATGACCCATTTCATTGTATCTAAATATATTTTCAAGCATAACTATTGCATCATCTACCACAAGCCCGATTGCAAGGATCATGGCAAGTAGCGTAAAGATATTGATAGAAAACCCCATAGCATACATTACGCTGAAAGTACCTATTAACGATACAGGAATAGTAACAAATGGAATTAGGGTAATTTTAGCAGAGGCAAGAAATAAATATGTTACTAAAATCACTAATATTAAAGCTTCAAAAATGGTTTGAAATACTGCATAAATCGAGGCTCTAACAGGTTTTGCTCCATCATATGCAATATTTAAGCTTATTCCTTTAGGAATTGACTCTTTTACTTTTTCAATCTCTTTTGTAACATCATTTGATAAATCTATAACGTTAGCTTTAGATTCTTTGATAAGCCCAAGAGCAATAGAATTTTTCCCATTATACCTAAATAATACTTCACTATCTGGAGCAGTTAAATATACTTTAGCTATATCTTGTAGTTTGATTATACTATTATCTTGAACTTTTATTATAATATTGCCAAATTCTTCCGGTTTAGATAAAGAACCTTCAAGAGTTACTATAAAATTATTTACTCCCGTTTTAATGTTACCGGCAGGATAATCTTTATTCTGCTCTCTTATGGCAACCTCAATATCTAATAAAGAAATTTTATGTTGATATAATTTTTTAGGATCAGGCTCTATTCTCATTATATATTCATTGCCGCCATAAATTTGTGATTGTCCTACGCTTTCTAGTTTATCTAAAGGAGTTTGCAAGTAATCTTCAACAATTTTTGTTAGCTCTAAATCATTATATTGTTCACTTTCAACGCTTATAAAAAGACTTGGAAAGCTATCAGCATCAAGCTTTGCAACCGATGGTGCTTTCATATCCTGCGGAAACATATAAGTTATATCAGATATTTTAGAGCGTACATCGTTTAATGCTACTTCAATATCTGTAGATAATAAGAAAGATAAAGTAATACTACTTTGCCCAGTACTACTTTGTGAGGTTATATAATCTAGGTTTTTAACTGTTTTTAAAGCCTTTTCTATTCGGGTTGTGATTTCTTTTTCCATATATAAAGCATCAGCACCAGAATAAAAAGCATTGACGTTTATAATAGGAATTGAAATATCTGGCGTACCTCTAATTTGTAGCTTAGTGAAAAAAATTGTTCCAAGAACTAAAATAACTAAACTTAAAACAGTTGCAAATACCGGACGTTTTATGCAAATTTCAGATAATAACATTTTATTTGATGTTCTCTTTGATATATTTATTGTAAATTTTTACTTGAATTATTAATTATATCCAGCTTTAAAAGCATAACTGATGTAAAATGGCTACATTTTTTTCATCAGTTATACAATTATATATATCTTTAAAACTTTATAAATAATGGATATTTGCAGTAAACTAAGAGTTTGTTATAATTAAATAACCTAGTTAAAAAATAAAAAAATATATTGATGTGCATTATTGCTAGTTGTATATTATTGTACTACGACAGTAATGTATTAACCCATTAAAAGAGAGTTGATTTCTTATGAGCACACAACCTAAAAAAATGAATAAGACAGAATTTATTGCTTTCATGACTGAGCATGGTCACCACCATAAACATCAGGGGCATAAATCATTTACAAAAGCTGATGCAGAAAAGGCACTTAATTGGGTGCTTGAATCTATAATTTCTGCTACTAAACATCAACATAGTGTTAATATCACAGGTTTTGGTTCGTTTGGAATACAAAGCAGAAAATCAAGAGAAGGTCGTAATCCAAAAACAGGAGCAAAAATGACCATACCTGCTTATAAGCAACCTGTATTTAAAGCTGGAAGTAAACTTAAAGAAGCTTGTAATAATAAGTAACTTATATTTTTTTCCTATAGTACCACAGTTAAGCCTGAGGTACAGTCGTGGGACTGTTAGCAGTCCTATAGCTTTAGTAATATAATTATGCTTCAAGAATCATGGCATTAAAGGAAGCCTTAACTATTAGTTTATATGATAATTGAGCATCTAGAATTTAGTTTAAAACATAAAAAGCTACATAATAGCTGGCTTATTGAAGCAGAAAATATAGAGCAAGCTTTAAAAGATATAGAGAAATTTATATGTTCAAAGCTTTTAAAGAATAGTATTCCTCTTGAAAATAATCCAGATTATCATCTTATTGCTAGAGAAGTTTCTGCTACGTCTAATGCTAAGAATATCTCTATCGAGCAAATAAGAAAATTACAGGAGTTCTTAAGTAAAACCTCTGCAATTTCAGGTTGTAAGGTTGCCGTAATTTATTCGGCAGATCTTATGAATCTGAATGTTGCAAATTCATGTTTAAAGATTTTAGAAGACACTCCTAAAAATAGTTATATATTTTTGATTACTTCAAGAGCTTCAAGTATAATTTCTACCATCAGATCTAGATGTTTTAAAATTAGTACTAAATCATCTGAAAGACATTCTGAAGAAGAATTATATTCTAAATTTATTCAGCCTATAGCAGATAATGAAAACTTAAATTCTAAATTAGAGTTTATTAAGCAATTTAATACTAAAGATAGAGAATTATGGTTGGATTTTACTGATAGTATATTACTATTAATGAACCGTATCTTAAAAAAATCTTCAGGTATTAATATTGAATTTTCAGATTTAGAAAATAAAATATTCCATGCATTACCGAATCGTACTCCTTCCTATCTAGTTCAGAAATTTGCCGACATAAAAAAGCTAATATACAACACAATTGATTATGATTTAGATTTAAAAGCTAGTTATATATTAGTGATGAGTGAGTTTTCTTAAGAAGATCATTCATCAAAGATGGAGTTACTAAGTACAGTGTTACCTATTACTTCTATATATTTAATATTATCTGTAGTAACTTCAATTGATACTTTAAAATTCCTAGTACAACTAATAATATCCGAGGTATTATTGTTAAGTAATTCACATATTAACAATACTGTATCTTGAACAGCTAGCTTTGCTATTTGATCATTTATAGATTTAGGATTAGATTCGGGATTTATTATTTTTTTCAAATTTTTAATAAGTTTTCTTTACTTAGTTATTTGCAAGTTCTTTAGATTCTTGTTTTTTGGTAATTTCAGCAATTTAATATTTTTGTAAGTTTTTATCTTATTATAAGACATTTTTGTATAATATGGCTCTAATTTATATTTGTTATTAAAAAACTAATATGTTGCATAAAAGTCACAAAATATTATTGTTGCTAAAATGCAAAGAGAGAAATATATTAGACAAAGACTTTATTTAATTATTTATCTTTATGTTTAAAACTTTAACGCAAAATTTAATGAAGATTTTTGATCGGCTAGTAAGCTCTGGGCTTTTAACTGAAGAGCAAATAGATGCTGCTTTAAGAGATATAAGAGTTGCTCTTTTAGAGTCGGATGTTGCTCTGCCTGTAATAAAAAATTTCGTAGCAGAAGTTAAACAAAAAGCCTTAGGACAGGAAGTTATCAAATCCGTTTCACCTGGGCAGATGATAATTAAGATTATTCATGAAGAGATGATAAATATTTTATCCTCTAGTGAAGATGAGATAAAACTAAATTTAAATGCAAAACCGCCAGTAAATCTTTTAATGGTGGGCTTGCAAGGTAGTGGTAAAACTACAGCAAGTGGCAAACTGGCATTGTGTCTTAAAAACCAGAATAAAAAAGTCTTATTAGTTTCTCTTGATACTTATAGACCAGCAGCACAAGAGCAGCTAGAGATACTTGCAAATTCGGTAAAAATTAATTCACTGCCAATTGTTAAAGGTGAGAAACCTCTTGATATCGTTAAAAGAGCAATGGCTGAAGCTAAATTATCGGCATACGATATAGTTATTTATGATACTGCCGGAAGAACGCAAATTGATCAAGAAATGATGAATGAGGCAATCGCAATAAAAAAGATAGTTGAGCCAACTGAAACGTTGTTAGTAATTGACAGCATGACAGGGCAAGATGCGGTAGTTACGGCTAGTAGTTTCAATGAGCAGCTAGAAATTTCAGGGTTAATTTTATCAAGAATTGATGGTGACTCTAAGGGTGGTGCGGCATTAAGCGTAAAATATATTACACAAAGACCAATTAAGTTTCTAAGTAGTGGTGAGAAATTAACCGATTTAGAGGAGTTTGATGCTAAACGTATAGCGTCTAGAATACTTGATATGGGGGATATTATCTCTTTCGTTGAAAAAGCAGCAAGTATAGTAGATAGAGAACAAGCAGAAAAAACAGCAGCTAAATTAAAAAAAGGTAAGTTTGATTTAAATGATTATTTGCAACAAATGAAAAGTATAAAAAAGATAGGTGGTTTTGGTAGTATACTTAGTATGCTTCCTGGTAGCGGTAAGATTATGGATCAGATAGATCAATCGAAGTTAAACAGTAAAATAATCGAGCATCAAGAAGCAATCATTTTATCTATGACTCCAAAGGAAAGAAGAAATCCCGATATTATTAATGCTTCTCGCAGAAAACGTATAGCTTTGGGTGCTGGAACTACAGTACAGAAAGTAAATATTCTATTAAAACAATTCAAGCAAATAAGTGACATGATGAAAAAAGCAAGCAACATGAATCCTAAAAACTTGCTTCGCAGTGGACTTGGAAAGTTGTTTTCCTAAAAGCAAATCACCACTTCTAATTAAAAAAATAATATTATTGTTGTACTATTAGTAGAAAATGTATATAGTGCGTTTATAGTTTTTTAACTTGAACTGGGGACAGTCAATTTTGCAAGTTTCGCCTGTGTTCACGTATTAAGTATACGTTCCGCAGTCTTACTTTTAAATTAACTATCCTGAGTCCAAGTTAATTCACTATGTATTAATAGTAAACGATTATAAGTGTCTAAAAAGCCTAAACACGACGAAATTATCCGAAGTGCGTTTGAGAATCCTTTAGTTTCTAAAGAGTTTTTTGAGATGCATTTACCTCCCCATATACAAAATTTGATTTCCTTTGAAAAGCTGAAAATGGAAAAAGACAGCTTTGTAGATAAAAGACTTAAGAAATCTATAGTAGATATTTTATTTTCTGCTAAGTTTGGAGAGAAAAAGGGCTATTTATATCTACTTTTAGAACACCAAAGCACACCTGAGTATAAAATGGCTTTGAGGTTATTTCGGTATATGTTTAAAATTGCTGAATACCATAAGAAATCAACAAAAAGTAAAAAGTTCCCTTTCATATATCCTTTGATATTTTACAATGGTCAAAAGAAATATAATGCTCCACGAAATCTATGGGAACTATTTGAAAATAGTGAACTTGTAAAGACTACATGGACTAATGACTATCAATTAATAAATGTACATGATATCCCAGACGAAAAATTGAAAGAAAAAGCATGGTCTGGGATTTTACAGTTCTTTATGAAGCATATTCATGAGCGTGATTTATTAAAAAGATGGGAAGAAGTAGCTGATCTTTTGCCTAAATTTGCTAAAATAGATATTGGTATTGAGCATATAGAACTAATTTTATGCTACACTTTGACCAGAATTAAACAAGATGATATAATAGAAGTAGAAAAACTACTTAAATCAAAATTAAATCTTAAAAAAAGAGAGAACATTATGAAAAGTATAGCTCACCACTGGATGCAACAAGGTAGAGAAGAAGAAAAAGCTATCATGGTAAAGAAAATTGCAGGAAGAAAAGATTGCCATAGCTAGAAATTTAATTAAAGCAGGTCTAAAAATTGATTTAATTGCTACCTCAACCGGTTTAAATGAAGACGAAATCAAAAAACTTAAATAAGCCAATTAATAAATGTATGTACTATTACAAATATTAGGAGGAATAAAAACATTACTCCGTTAAAATTAACCCCTAAAAAAGAGAAAAAATTATGGAAAGTATAGTACATCATTGGATACAACAAGGAAAAGTAGAGGTAAGAGAAGAAGCAACAAGGCTAGCTAATATTAAAATGCAAAAGAAAAAATTATTATGGCAAAAGAAATGATGAAAGAAAGACTTACCTTAGAGTCTGTTATAAAAATTACGAAATTATCAAAAGCAGAAATTAAGTAGTTAAAATAAGTTATATCTATGAAAGAAGTTAAGGCGAATGATTTAAGCATATATATTCATTGGCCTTTTTGTTTGTCTAAATGTCCTTATTGTGATTTTAATTCCCATATAGCGAATAGTATAGATGATGATAATTGGCTTAAATCTTATGAGAAAGAAATAGAATATTTTAAAGATATTATTCAAAATAAATATATAAGATCTATTTTTTTTGGTGGCGGTACTCCCTCTTTGATGAATCCCAAAATTGTTGAGGGGATAATAAATAAAATTAGTGGGTTTGCAAGAATAGATAAGCAAACAGAAATAACACTAGAGGCTAACCCAACTTCATTTGAGACAGAGAAATTCAAAGCATTTAAGTTGGCAGGTATTAATCGTGTTTCGATTGGTGTACAATCTTTAAGAGAGAATGACTTAAAAAAGCTTGGCAGAACTCATGATTCCTTGCAGGCTATTAAAACGATTGAATCCGCTAGTAAAATTTTTCCTAGAGTTTCATTTGATCTAATATATGCTCGAAGTGGTCAGGAACTAAAAGATTGGCAGCAAGAACTAAAGCAAGCAATGGAGCTTGTTACAGGGCATATTTCTCTTTATCAGCTTACTATTGAAAAAGGTACGCCGTTTTATAAATTATTTCATGATGGTAATTTAATTCTTCCAAATTCTGATCTGGCTGCTGAAATGTATGAGTGGACGAATGATTATTTAGAATCTCAAAAATATTTTAGATATGAGATATCTAATTATGCTAAAAAAGGACAGGAATGCGTACATAATTTAACCTATTGGAACTATAATGATTATTTAGGTATAGGTCCTGGTGCTCACAGTAGAATAATTGAAAATCCTAGTTCAGTATCCGCAATTATGATGTGGCATAAGCCAGAAAAATGGTTAGAAGCAGTTAATAATAAGAATAATGGTGTTCAAACCAATGTTAAGCTAACTAAGCAAGAAATTATTGAAGAAATTTTGATGATGGGTTTACGCCTTAAGGATGGCATAAATATTTCTGCATTGGAGCAGAAAATAGATGCAAAATTAGAAAATATTTTAGATATTAGCAGCCTTAACCATTACCAAGAATTAGATTTAATTAGGTTAGATGACAATATATATCTAACCTATAAGGGTTTAATGTTGCATAGTTATATAGTTCCAAGGCTTTTACAAGTCTGAAAATAGAGAGTACTAACTTCGTACTCTCCTTATTTTTTAGCTTTTAATTCAGTCGTTAAGTTGGTTTTCTATCCATTTTTTATGTTTTTGTTCGTCCTTAAAACCTTGTTCTAAAATTTTTTCTGCATCATGCCATTTATCAGCATGATTATTTAGCCTTTCATAAGCAGTGTTAGTATCTTCTTCATTTGAAAGCATAGCATGTAATATAGCTCTATCGCCAATCTGTGTAGCAAGTCTACTTTGCCTTTTGTTAGCCATTGTTTACTGCTAGGACCCGTTATCTCGTCTTCTTTATGTTTTGATAAAAGTTCATTTAGTTCTTTTACATGTCTTTCGTGATCTTCCTTAAACCTTTGTAATTGTGTTTTATAATTCTCATCGGTAATTCTATTAATGGCGGCTTCATATGCTTCTATAGCATCGTAATCAAGTTCAACCAGTTCTTTTATTCCATCTACAAAATTATTTTGGATTCCTATTAAAGTTGTCATTTTATCCTCCTTAATTATTTTATTGCAACTATAAGGTTACGCCTTAATATTTTTCAAGTCAAGGTTAAAAAACAACACTTAAGTGAAATTTTTATATGTAAATAAAAAATAATTTTTATTTAATAATAATAACGATTTATAATTATTTATTTTTCTAATATTTTTAGATATCAACTCCTTAACAATTCATTAATACTAACTTTAGCTCTCGTATTTTTATCAACTTGTTTTACGATTACAGCACAATAAAGTCCTGGTTTATCTGCTTCTTTATTAGGTAATACCCCTGGCACTACTACAGAGCAGGCAGGTACTATGCCATAGATAATCTCACCGCTATCTCTGTAAACTATTTTTGTAGAAGCTCCAATAAAGACACCCATACTAACTACCGCTCCTTCTTCTACTATAACCCCTTCAGCGATTTCTGATCTTGCACCGATAAAGCAATTATCTTCGATAATAACGGGCTTTGCTTGCAGCGGTTCTAACACCCCACCAATTCCTGTACCACCTGAAATATGGCAATTTTTACCGATTTGAGCACATGAACCAATAGTAGCCCATGTATCAATCATTGTACCCTCATCTATATAAGCACCGATATTGATAAAAGACGGCATAATGACAACATTTTTAGCAATATATGTGCCGGTTCTAACAAACGATCCTGGGACTTTGCGTATGCCGGCTTCTTTAAACTTGTTAAGCTCAGCATCAAAAGGAAATTTAGGGGCAACTTTGTCATACCAACTATTATAATTATTATTATAAAGCTGTGATTCAGTCGTCATAAAATATAAAAGAATTGCTTTTTTTACCCAGTCATTAACTTGCCAGCTGCTATTTTGTTTTTCACAAACACGAATGGTGCCTTTATTTAGGTTTTCTATAACATCTTGTAATGTTTTTTTAAATGCTGAAAGTTTTACGGAATCTTGTAATAGCTTGTCCTTTATTTGCCAAGCTTCTTCAATTTCTTTGATGTATGTGAACATAATTTTTAACTGTTATATTGCTAAAAAGCATAAATAACTTTATCATGAAGTCAAATATAAAAAAATTTACTATGTATATTAGTTGTCCTAATTGTCAAACAAAATTTATTGTCTCAAATAATCAAATAGGTATTAATGGACGACGAGTTAAATGCTCTAAATGTAGCCATATTTGGTATCAAAAACTAGATTATAAAACAAGTAAATTAAGTGATTTTGACGAAAATAAAGTTGAAGCTGTTAAAACACCTATTAAAAATGGATATGGTAATCAATTTTCTGCAAACGTACCAGTGATTTTGCCATATATTCCACCTAAACAAAAATATAATGTCTTTCCATTATTGTGGACTAGCTTCATAATTTTTTGTTTAGCTATATTACTGCTAGATAGCTTTAAATCCTTGAGCAAGTATGATCAGCTAAAAATAGAGGAAATTAAATTAGGAAGTTCGCATAATGCTGGTACTATAAAAATGTTTTATAAAATATCTAATAACTCTGATTATTTAATATCTAATCCTTTAATTAAAGTTAGGGCGATGGATGGTAATAATAGAGCTCTAGATGAATATATATCTGTTACAAAGCTCAAAGCAAAAATCCCTCCAAAGCAAGATACGTATATAGAAATGGAAATCAAAGGGCTTCCAGCTGCTGCAAAATATATTGATGTTACTGTGGGAAATAGGCTTGGGTTGTTATTAGAATAGATTTGTCATTATGAGGAAAAATTGAAAATTTTGTACGCGTGCAATCCAGTAAAATGCATAGTATTTTTATTATTTTTTCTGGCTTCCCACCGCAAAGGAATGACCCCAAATGCTTTTATGTTATCTAACTAGATTTACTTGAGCAAGGGCTGCTATAGCGGCTGTTTCAGCTCTTAAAATATTCTTTCCTAAACTTATAGAATATGCATTCTTATATGAGGCAAGCAAAGCAATCTCGTCATTGGTAAATCCGCCTTCTGGTCCAATCACAATCGAAATATTAGTAATATCTTTGTTAAGTTTTAATATAGAATTCTCTTCTTTCTCATGCTCGTTTGCATATAACACAAAATTATTATTCTTTTTTAGATAATTTTGTATAGAAATAGCAGGCTCTATTACCGGAGGATTTAATCGCTCAGATTGTTCAGTTGCTTCAATAACGCATTTTGTCAAACGCTCAATATTTACTGATCTAAATTGACATCTTTCAGTAATTAGAGTAACAATTTTAGTTACACCAAGCTGCGTAGCCATATTTATTGCAAGCATTAACTTATCTTGTTTTATTATAGACATAGCAAGCGTTAATGAAGATTCAGCACGAGGTTTTCTCAAGCATTCTTGAATTGTAATAATAAGGTTATTCCTATCTAATTTAGTAATCTGTGCAAGGAACTCTCCATCCGTGCCATTAAAAATTCGAAATTGATCATTTACCTTAAGACGTAATACAGTTTTAATATAATGAGTGTGATCACTTCCTAATTCTAACTTGATATTTTCAGCTAAATGGTTATTAATATAGATACGATTAAATTTCATAAATTGATATCATGGATAATAAAAAAGATAATATATTAGAAGAAGAAAATTTGCCAAAGGAAAAAGAAATGCCAAAGGAAATCGGTGGGGCTAAAGGTCTAGAGCCAACAAGATATGGTGATTGGCAGCATAAAGGAAAAGTAACAGATTTTTAATTATATACTCGATGAACTTAAAAAATTGGCTACGTCGTCTTGATAAGTTCTACGGTACTCACGTATTAAGTATACGCTCCGTTCCTCGCCTTATAGACTCCTTGCTCTTTTTCAAGTTGAGCTTCGTATATCAACTATTCATTTATCCGTGGTATACTCTTCTGCTTTGAAGAATTGGCTATAATCATCATTATGTGACGGCATTACACGCATGGGTCAATTTTTCCGTCATTGCGAGGAAATTACGAAGTAATTGACGAAGCAATCTCATGAGTCAAATATTGCTTTATGAGATTGCCACGCTCCTTACAGTCGCTCGCAATGACGATTTGGTATCCACGCAAGTAATGCCGCCATGAGGGAAGATTATCAGCAAAAGACAATGTCAAATAAAATGAGTATATATTAGTCTCTTCTGTTGCCTAAAAATCTCATTAGATATAAGAAAAGATTTATGAAGTCTAGATATAATGTAAAAGCTGCCATAATAGAAAGCTTTTGTCCTGTTTCATCATTTCCTGCCATGTAATACATAGATTTAATTTTTTGAGTATCCCAAGCAATTAAACCCATAAATACAACTATTCCTATGAGAGAAGTAGCAAAAGAAAGACCTGAACTTTTTAGGAACATATTAACTAATGAAGCAATTATAAGACCTATAAGACCCATTGCACAAAATGAACCCATAGATGTTAAATCTCTATTTGTGCTATAACCATATAGACTCATTGCTCCAAAAACAGAAGCACAAATAAAGAAAGTACGAGCTATTGATTCACCAGTATAGACAAGAGCTAAATATGCAAGAGACATACCTGTTAAAGCAGCATAAACCCAAAATAATATCTGTGCTGTTTGCAGGTTCATACGCCCAAATCCCATAAAGAAATATAAAGCGATACCAAGAGGAGCAAACATTATAAGCGTTCCAAAACCTGTTTGAAACATTAAATTATATAAAGGCTCAACTGATATAGTTGTTACCGCAGCTATGCCGGTTAGTAATAATGCTAAAGCCATATAATTATATACTTTAAGCATATATTTTCTTAGACCTTCATCAAAAGTTTTGTTTTTAGATGATGAAGCTGTCAAAGTTTTTGTATAATCGATCATAAGAAACCTTAAGATTATGTTTATATAGTATAAATATAGTCCTTTAAATGGGCTTTTTCAAGTGATAATTAATTAAATTTTTATAAAAATCGAGCATAGAATATAAACCAGTTTGTTTATCTTGTAGCCAGATTGCCGCCCTTATTGCCCCATCGGCAAAAGAATTCTTGTTAAGAGCTTCATGCTTCAAAGTGATAGTTTCGTCATCGCCTAAGAAAAATATTTCATGAGTGCCGTGTACATTACCGCCACGAAGCGAAGAAATACCAATTTCATTAGTTCTTCTTGTTTTATTACCTCGGTTAAATGTTATATCTAGTTCTTTTTCAGCGGTAACCATTTCAGCAAGCATAATAGCAGTGCCTGAAGGAGCATCTTTTTTAGCCCGATGATGAGCTTCTAAAATCTCAATATCGTAATCATCCAATATTTTTGTTGCTTCTTTTGCTAAATAACCGAGTAAATTAGCACCTATACTCATATTGGCAGAATATAAAATAGGTAAGGTTTTTGCTGCTTTTTCTAAAAGTTTAAACTGTGAGGAAGTAAAACCGGTAGTTCCAATTACTAATTTGGTATCATATTTTAAAGCACTATCAACTAATTTTTCTAATATTTCAGGAGTAGAGAAATCAATAACTACGTCAGAATTTTTACATAAATCATTTAGCTCATGTAAATCACGGGTGCTATTAAATTTTGCTGAAATTTTACAATTTTTAAAGTTATCTATTCTCTCTAAAATAGTTCTACCCATTTTACCGGTAGCACCGCTAAGACCTATATTTATAATCATATTAATTTTATGTAAGATTTATGATGATATATTAAAGGTTTTGAGTCGTTTTTAATAGCAGTATTTATTACTTTACCAATAAATATAACATGATCACCACCATCATAGGTGGCATGTTTTAGGCATTCTATATGACAAATAGCTCCATTTATTAAGGGGCAAGAAGTAGCAGAACCAAGCTCATAAGAAATACTTGTAAATTTATCAGTATGCGACCTAGCAAAATGTTCTGAGATATCAATTTGGTTTTCTGCTAAAATACTAATGGCAAATTTACTACTGTTTTCAAAACCTTTTATGCTAAAAGAATTTTTATTGAGACAAAATAATATTAATGGAGGTTTTAAAGATACAGAAGTAAAAGAACTAGCAGTAAAGCCAAAAAACTTATTATTTAAATTAGTAGTTATGATTGTCACTCCTGCAGGAAAACAGCTCATAGCATCTTTAAATTGATTTTCTGTTACTGTCCCAGCCATTTCTTCATAATTTTATTGATAGTACCATCTTTTTTCAATGAATCTATTGCTTCATTAATTTCTTTAATTAATCCTGAATTTTTAGACAAGCCTAAAGCAAATTCTGAAGAAAATTCCTCTAAAGTATAGCTTGCTAAATTCGGATTTGCTTCTTGTAACTTTTTATTTTGAAACTCTTCAGAAATAATAACATCTACGACTTTAGCTTTTAATTCTTCAACTAACATTAAACTATTTGCTAAGGAATGAACTTTAATATTCATTGTTTTAGAAAGCTCTTCAGCTTTTTTTTCTAATACACTACCTAATTGCACACCGATTATTTTGTTATCTAAATCACCAATACTTTGTACATTGTCCTCTAACCTGTATAATACAGCAAATTTTGCTGTAGCATAATTATCGGAAAAACTAATATATTCCGCACGTTCTGGTGTTACTGAAAGTTCTGCAACTGCAATATCGATATTTTCGCTTACCAAAGCTGCAAGTAAGCCATTAAAGTCAAAGTTTTTTATGATGACTCTTTTATTTAAACGCTCGCCTATTGCGTTGATAATATCTATATCAATCCCAACAATTTCACCATTTTGAATAAATTCATAGGGTGGATTGTCTGCTGAAGTTCCAACGATTAAAGTTGCTTCTTGCTCTTTTTTTTCACAAGAAATTAATAATAAAGATAATAAAAGTACTTTAAGAAACTTCATAAAAAGTAATATTTTAAATTTGAATAGTTTTTATTGTATGTCATCCCGCAACTTGATCGCGGGATCTTGTGTTCCAGACTGTATACTGAGATCCCGCGATCAAGTTAGCTAGGATGACAAAGGATAACTATGAACCAAGCTTCTCCTTTAAAAGCTGATTCACAAGCCCAGGGTTTGCCTTACCACCGGTTTTTTTCATCACTTGACCAACAAAAAAGCCGAATAATTTATCCTTACCGCCTTTATATCCTTCAACCGAATCAGGGTTTTCTCTGATTACTTCATCAATTACAGTATTTAGCACATTAGAGTCTGAAACTTGTACTAAGCCTTGTTCTTCTACAATTTTATCAGCTGCTTTACCGGTTTCAAACATAATTTCGAAAACAGTCTTAGCAATTTTACCGGATATGGTATTATCTTCTATCAATTTGATTAATTTTGCAAAATCGTTAGGCGTAATTTTACACTCGCTTATTTCGGCTGAGGCTTTATTAAGCTGCCCAAATAATTCATTAATTAACCAATTAGCTAGTAATTTAGGATCACATTCATTTGCTGCTTCTTCAAAATATTTAGCAGCCGACTCATCAGCTACGATTACTTCAGCATCATATTTGCTTAAACCGAATTTGGTTATATATTTATCTATTTTCTGATCCGGTAGCTCAGGCAAGCTTGCTTTTAATTCATTTATTAATTCATCAGAAAGAATAACCGGCAATAAATCAGGATCAGGGAAATAGCGATAATCAGCTGCTTCTTCTTTCGAACGCATAGTTCTTGTCTCACCGCTATCAGCATTAAATAAACGTGTTTCTTGAATTACAGATTCACCATTTTCAATCAAATCTACTTGCCTTTTAGCTTCAAACTCTATAGCTCGGACAATATTACGAATCGAGTTAATATTCTTAATCTCGCATCTCGTCCCAAGCGGCTCCCCCTTGCGTCTTACTGATACGTTAGCATCACAACGCATAGAACCTTTTTCCATATCCCCATCACAGCTACCAACATAACGAAGTAAGCTTCTGAGCTTCTTAACAAATTCTGCTGCCTCATCCGGAGAGGATATATCAGGCTCGGTTACGATTTCCATAAGTCCAATACCTGCACGGTTTAAATCGATAAAACTATAATGTGGTGATTGATCATGCATAGACTTACCAGCATCCTGCTCTAAATGCAGGCGATTAATACGGATAGTTTTCAGCTCACCAGTACTTGTTGGTATTTCCATAGTACCATCCTGCACTATCGGATAATAAAACTGAGAGATTTGGTAACCTTGGGGCAGATCGGCATAAAAATAATTCTTACGGTCAAATACCGAATATTTATTTACCTTTGCCTTAAGTCCAAGACCTGTTTTAATCGCTTGATGAACACAATACTCATTAAGCACTGGTAACATACCAGGCATTGCCGCATCAACATAGGATACTTGTGAATTTGGGCTTGCTGCAAATGTTGTACCGCTGCCTGAAAAAAGTTTAGATTTTGAGGAAATTTGAGCGTGTATTTCAAGCCCAATCACATATTCCCATTTTCCGCTATTACTTTCAATATATGCCATAACTAAAACCCTACCGGCTCAAATTTAATATGTTTAACACCTGCCTCTATAGCAGATGCTACTCTTAAAACATTATATTCGTCTAATTGCTTACCTATAACTTGCATACCAAGCGGTAGCCCTCTATTTGACAAGCCTGCCGGCACTGAAACACAAGGCAGCCCTGCTAAACTTGCAGGAATGGTAAATAAATCGTTTAAATACGTAATAGTTGGATCATTTTGTTTTTCACCGATTCTAAATGCTTCTGTTGGAGCAGATGGTAATAAAATAGCATCTACTTTTGCAAAAGCATTATTAAAATCATCAGCAACAAGCCTACGCACTTTTTGTGCTTTTAAATAATATGCATCCATAAAGCTAGAAGAAAGTACATATGTCCCGATCATAATACGGCGTTTTACTTCATCACCAAAACCGGAAGATCTTGTTATTTCATACATCTCATCTAGGCTCATATTTTCTTTCTCTACTCTAAGCCCGTATCTTACGCCGTCATATCTAGATAAGTTTGAAGAGGCTTCAGCAGGTGCTATAACATAATAAACAGCAACGCCATATTTAGTATGCGGCAGAGAAATATCGATTATTTCAGCACCGGCATCTTTAAGCAGCTCTATAGTAGAGTGCCACATCTTCATAATATCAGGCTCGATAATCCCGCCCTCTCCAAGACTTAGAGGTACGCCTATTTTCATGCCTTTTATAGAACTTCCGATAGCAGGTTGTAATTGCGGTACTTCCATTTTAATAGAAGTAGAATCTCTTTCATCAAAACCTATCATTGCTTCGAGCATAATACTGCTGTCTAAAACGCTTCTAGTAAATATACCAGCTTGATCAAGAGAGCTTGCAAACGATACCATACCATATCTTGAGCAGCGTCCATATGTAGGCTTGAACCCAACTAAACCGGTAAAGCTTGCCGGCTGACGCACCGAACCGCCTGTATCACTACCAAGGGCAGCGGTAGCCATAAAGCCGCTTACTGCCGCAGCTGATCCGCCTGAGGAACCGCCAGGCACTAGATCAGCACCATCATCTAAAGCTTTCCATGGGCTAATTACATTACCGAAACAGCTAGTAATATTTGCCGATCCCATAGCGAACTCGTCCATATTGGTTTTGCCAAGCATTACGCCGCCTTTATTAAAAATATTCTGCGTAACACCTGACTCGTAATTAGGAATAAACTCTCTTAATATATTAGAACAAGCAGTTGTTCTAATGCCTTTTGTACAAAAAAGATCTTTAGCAGCGAAAGGTATACCCTCAAGAGTTCTTGAGTGATTTTTGGCATAACTTTGATCAGCCTCTTCTGCTTGTTTTAAAGCTAGATCAAAAGTCTCAGTAACATAAGCATTTAGGTTTTTATGTTTTTCTATTTGCTTAATATGTGCATTAACTAATTCTTTACTGGTAAATTCCTTATTTTTTAAGCCTTTTAGGCTATCTGCTACACTTAACTTATTTAATTCCGTCATATTATTCAACAACCTTTGGAGTAATAAAATATTTCACTTCTTTAGCAAGCTGCTGGCTAGCACCCTGAACATTATCAAATAATTCATTTGAATGGTCTTTGCTTGTAACTTCATCAGGTCGCATTCTTGCTTGCATGTCACAAACAGAAGTTAAAGGCTTAACATCGGTGCAATCTATTTCATTTAGAATATCGATCATATCCATTATAGAGCTAAGCCTGCTAGAGAATTCCTCTACCTTATCTTCCTCAAATTTAAGCCTTGCAAGCTTTGCTATTTTTTTTACTTCTTCTTTTGTAATCATAATTTATTTTGTTTTTATATTTTAGTCTCTAATTGTCTTAAATAATTACATTATTTCCATACAATTGTAATGTAAAGCATGAGTAGACGAAGATCAACTTCAAAAAGAGCAAGGAGTTATAAGACGAGGAACGGAGCGTATACTTAATACGTGAGTACCGAAGTACTTATAGAACGACGTAGCCAATTTTTGAAGTTCATCGAGTATACTATTACACAGTCATTATTTCTTGCTCTTTCTGCTTTATCGCCGAATCAACTTTGCTACTATATTCATCAGTTAGTTTTTGTACCTGTTCTGCTAAACTATGATGTTCATCTTTTGCTATAATATTATCCTTTTCCATTTTTTTGAGTTCTTCATTTCCGTCTCTTCTAATATTACGTAATGAAATTTTAGTATCTTCGCCATATTTATGAGCAAGTTTTGCAAGCTCTTTACGTCTTTCTTCCGTTAAAGCTGGTATAGGTAGCCTGATTAATTGCCCATCTGAGGATGGAGTTAAACCAAGATTTGCTACTGTAATTGCTTTTTCTACTGACGACACCATCGATTTGTCCCAGACCTGCACATTAATTGTTCGTGCATCTGGAGTTGTTAGAGACGCAACTTGTGAGAGTGGCATTCTATCACCATAAGCTTCTACAGTTACGCTATCGAGTAAATTAACTGAAGCTCTACCAGTACGAAGTCCTTTAAGCTCATGATCTAGAACCTTTAAAGCTTTATCCATCTTTTCTTGTAAATTTTTCTTAAGAGTTACTTTATCCATAATTTTTCATCCATATGTTATTGTATAAGTTGTGGTATTATCGTCATTGCGAGGATATGCATAGCAGAGGGCAGAGGCAATCTCAGGATGCTTGATAAGATTGCCGCATCGCTTCGCTCCTCGCAATGACGTTTTCCAGTTAATTCTTACGAGCAATATACTACTCTTCGATTGTAGTATATTCTCCTTGATCTTGAACTACTTTAGCAATATTACCTTGTTCTTTTATTGAAAATACCCTTATAGGCAGCTTATTTTCTCTTGCAATTGCTATAGTTGCCAAGTCCATAACTTGCAGGTTGTTAGTTATAACATCTTTATAGTTAATAGTGAAATATTTTTTAGCATTCGGATTTTTTTTCGGATCAGAATCATATACACCATCAACTTGCGTTGCTTTTAGCAAAACATCGCAATTCATTTCTATTGCACGTAGTACTGCTGCACTATCGGTTGTACAAAACGGATTACCAGTGCCACCAGCAAAAATTACTACTCGACCTTTTTCCATGTGTCTTTTAGCTCTGCGACGAATATATGGCTCGCATACGCTCATCATTGGAATAGCCGATAGAACTCTTGTGTAGATGTTTAGGCTTTCCATAACATTTTGCAGTGTTAAAGCATTAATAACAGTTGCGAGCATACCTATATAATCGGCTGATGCTCGATCCATACCGACTAATGCTGCATTAATCCCGCGATAAATATTTCCGCCGCCAACTACGATGGCAACTTCTACACCTGAATCAATAAGTTCTTTAATATCCCCAGCAATCTTTTTTATTGTGTCATAGTCGTGACCGAATTGCTTATCACCCATTAAAGCTTCACCTGAAACTTTCAACAAAACCCGTTTATATTTTAAATTTGATGTCATATCCTCAAAATTCTTTTAATTTTTTTAATCATTTTACCATTGTGTAAATCATCAATCGATGATTTATTGAGTGCATGCACTAATAACATATTGTTATTTATGTCTAATGTTACTGTACCAGGAGTTAAAGTAATTGAGTTACCATATATTATTTCACCGATATCTTTTAATCCTTCTGCATCAACCCATTCAAAAACTGGTTCTACAACTATATTTCTTTGCCAAATTATTTTAATAACTGAAAAAGCTGACTTGCATATTTCCCAAAATAACCAAGGAAAATATAATATAATTGAAATTTTAGTGGGCATTGGTGTTTCCTGATAGCTTGATATTTGAAGTAAAAGGGATTAGCAGCATTATAAGTATAAATAATAACGCTATCATATTAAATATATTATTTATTGCAATTACAAATGCATCCGTATTTATTTTATTAGCCAATAATAAATATGAGGCTTTTTCGGGATTAAATACTTTTCCGCTTAATAATGCGGTGTATGAATCTAATTGCTCCATTGCCATTATAGAAGTGGAGGGGATGTTTTCTGATAGATATTGCATAAAAATTTTAGTATCATTAGTTAGTATAGTACTAATTACTGCTAGTCCTACCGCTCCTCCAAGGTTACGAGTGAGGTTATAAAGACCGCTCGCATTGCCTACTTTTTCCCTTGGCATATTGCCAAGAGCAATATTATTAGTTGGTATAAAGCAAAACATTAAAGAAAGTCCTCTAACGAATTGTGGTAGTACAAATTCGGCAAATTTAGAATCAGGTGTTAGAAAGCTATTTAAATGACATCCAAGTGCAAAGCCTCCAAGCCCTATAATCAGCATTAGCCGTAAATCTACGCCTGCTCCTAGCATTCTTCCAGCTAGTGGTGCTGATAAAAATTGTGCTATTCCCGTTACCATCATAGTAGCACCGATTTGCAGAGTATCATAACCTGCTATGGTAAATAAGAATAATGGTAATATATATACTGCTCCATATAATCCTATACCCATAACAAAAGAATAGAGACAGCCAAACGTAAAATCTTTATGGAGAAATGTTTTTAAATCTAAAATCGGGTTTATAAAAGTTAGTTCTCTGATTATTAGTAAAATAAATCCTAAAGCTACCGCAATACTTAAAAATAATATTACATTATCCTCAAGCCAGCCTTTTTTATTACCTTCTTCTAAAACATATTGTAGTAAACCAAGAGTCAAAGCCATAATTGCTATACCAAGGAAATCAAAATTTTTCAGCAAGTTGTAATTTGGTTTATCAAAATGCCCATATAAAAAAACTACGCTACATACAAAAATACCAGGTATAACATTTAGCAAAAACATAAAATGCCATGATAAAATTTCTGTAATATATCCCCCAAGCGTTGGACCTAAAGTTGGTGCAACAGTTACAACAAGCCCAATTAATATAGTAATTTTAGGGCGTTGTGATGGTGGAAAAATTATAAAAACAGTGCTAAAAACTGTTGGTATCATAGCACCACCAAAAAATCCTTGTAATGCTCTAAAGATGATCATTGACTCAATGTTCGTTGCAAGTGAGCATAATACGCTCATAATCGTAAAGCCAAGAGCTGCAATAAAGTAAGAAATCCTAGTGGAAAGTAATCTTGCTAAAAATCCCGTAATCGGAATTATGATAACCTCAGCTATTAAATAAGATGTTTGAACCCACGAAAGTTAATCACTTGAAGCCGCAAGTCCTGCTGCTATTACGGATAGTGAACTCGCAACAATTTGGATATCAAGCACTGACATAAACATACCGACAACCATACCAAAAAAAGCAAATAATTGTTGCTTAGAAAGAGGAGGGGTAGCTTGAGAATTATCGTTTGACATAATTAAATAATATAGTTTAACTAAATTATATTATAAATTATCATTAACGCATAAGGAATTTTCAAAAATTTACTTTAAAAATTAAATTAACTAGTGACATGATAATATAACGCAGATACTTCAAAAGTATATATTGATTTAGATTTCTTTTGATTCTATTAATGGAACTTCTATCCATACACCATCATCAAAATCATCTTCATCATCCCACTCATCAGTAAAATTTTTATCTATAAGAAATGTATTAAATATTTCGGTTGTTTCATTTACTTGTCTAAAAATATTTTTTAAATTTATGTCTATATTTTTTCCAACCCCAAGAAAATTTTTTCTTATAAAATTCACAAAAATATTCTCCTTATTGTCTATATTTGGTGCCTTTAAAGTAAGAGCTTAAATTACTAAGGCATAAAAAAATAGTAAGTAATTAAGTTGAGATGAATTTTGATGTATAGATATTCTGTTTTTCTATATTCTCGTAACAAAATGCAATATATTTATACCTAGAGTATATTTAGGTATGATTATCTTCTTGCCTTTTTTCAAAGACATATGATATGTTCTAACAACATTATTTTAGTTAAAATAATGAATTTAATGTTTTTATATTACATTTGTATTCAACTGGATAGTATTGTTAGTTTTATAGTCAATTTATATGGACTTATATGGTAAATTGTTACTAGCTTTTACTTATTAAATTTATAGCTAGTTTAAAACTTATCTAAATTGATTATAGTTTAGCAATAATGTTTCTCAATTACATACATGTAATTATAATAACCACTTTTAAAATAAAATATCAACTATAATATTTCTTTAGTTTTAATTTTTACAAAGAAAGTTTTAATTTGTTATAAAAATACAACTATAATTTGAAACTCATGTCAGATACAGTATTGCAAAAGAATTTATATAAATTCATAAAGGAACGTAATATTCAAATTACAGAACTTGAGAGAAAGGCAGAGCTAAAGAAAAATAGTGTTTATAACATTATTAAAGGTATATCCAGGAAACCTTCCGCAGAGATTCTACAAACAATAGCTGATACTTTAGGTGTTTCAATTAAGGATTTATATAATCCTAATATTAAAGTTAATGGTTACCTTGGTCAAGATGATTATATCTTATTTCAAAAAATCTTGCCTGAGATAATAAAAACAATAAAAAAATTAAATCTAGTAGTTTCTGAAACAGAATTTTCTCAAACCTTAAATGAAGTATTTAATTACTACCGCCCTACACCTGATGAATCTATTGATAATAAAATTATTGAATGGATATTACATCAGCGTGTCCAAGAAAAATATTCAATATGATATTTAGTTTTTATTGTTTAAATATTTAGTGAAATCTAATATCTTCCCTGTATTTAAATTAGAGTTATTTAATGGAGGATACACTATTTCTATTAAGTGTGAGCCATCATGCGAGAAGATATTATATTTAAATTTATGTTCATTTAACGATTTAAATATCTTATAGCAATTTAAAATAAAAAGATCTGTATATTCTTCTATTATAATATCAGATAATTTAATCATTTTCTTTTCATCTAATGAAAAACAATCGTTAGTAATAGTAATTTTATCTTGGTTAAAATCTATCTTAATTATTTGAGGAATATTGCTTTGCCTATCTATAAATTTTACCAAATTAAATACCAAGCTAAATATTAATTGATAAAAAACTTCAAGAGAGCAGTTAATTTCACTCTCTTTTATATTGTTAGTAGTTCTAATACCAATTTTAGCAAAATAAGGAGCGAAATATCCTTGTAATAGCTTGATTAAATTTTCAATATTAATTTTAGTAA